>JAYTHL010000205.1:0-16226 GCA_043732605.1 Rhizobacter sp.
GCGGCGGTCGGCGCGCTGCTGACGCTCAAGCTCTTCGACCAGGACCTGACGCTGATCGCGACGATCGGCATCCTGCTCCTGATCGGCATCGTCAAGAAGAACGCGATCATGATGATCGACTTCGCGCTCGATGCGCAGCGCCACGGCGGGATGGCGGCGCCGGAGGCGATCCGTCAGGCCTGCATCCTGCGGTTCCGGCCGATCATGATGACGACACTCGCCGCGCTGATGGGCGCGCTGCCGATCGCGCTCGGGCTCGGCGCCGGTGCCGAGTTGCGCCAGCCGCTCGGCCTGGCGGTCGTCGGCGGGCTCGTGTTCTCGCAGGCGATCACGCTCTACATCACGCCGGTGATCTACCTCGCGCTCGACCGCTTCAGCGGCACGGGGCCGGTGCAGACGCCGGAGGTCGCCGTCCTCGCTCCCGTGGTGGCGGAGCGCCCGGCGGGCTGAGCGTCAGTGCAGGCGCGAGCCTGCGGGCACCGTGCCCATCACGCTCAGGCCCGACGGCGCGACGCTGCCGGCCTCGATCTCGTCCTCCCTCGCTTCGCGCACGTCGCGCACGCGCACGTCGAGACGCAGGGCGATGCCCGCGAGCGGATGGTTGCCGTCGAGGACGACGTGGTCGGGATAGACCTCGGTGACGGTGTAGATCGTGTCCCGCGGCATGCCCTCGGTCTTCGCCCCGGGTGGAGGGCCTTCGAACTGCATGCCGGGATCGACGACGCCCTCGGGGAAGATCTCGCGCGCCTCGAAGAAGACGAGCTCGGGGTCGTAGTCGCCGAAGGCGTGCTCGGGCTCGAGGTGCAGCGTCGTCTCGAAGCCTTCTCCCTCGCCGGCGAGCGCTTCCTCGACCTTGGCGAGCAGATCGTTGCCGCCGAAGAAGAACTCGACCGGCTCGGCGAGCTCGTCGATCTCGCTGCCCTGCGCATCGGCAAGGCGCCACGTGAGGCTGACGACGCAGGGAACGGCGATTTCCATCGAATGATCATCGCACAATGAGGCATGGATCTCGAACGGCCGATGGCCTTGCTCGGCGGCCTGTCGGCCTCCGATTTCATGCGCCTGCACTGGCAGAAGAAGCCGCGCCTGATTCGTTCCGCGGCCCCCGGCGTCCTCGCCGGAGTCGACCGCCGCAGCCTCTTCGCGCTGGCCGCGCGAGACGACGTCGAGTCGCGTCTGGTCGCGCGCTCTGGGCGGCAATGGTCGGTGCGTCACGGGCCGATCGCGCGCCGTGCGTTGCCGTCGCTCGCGACGCCGCACTGGACGCTGCTGGTCCAGGGCGTCGACCTGCACGACACCGCGGTCCATCGCTTGCGCGAAGGCTTTCGCTTCATTGCAGACGCGCGCCTCGACGACGTCATGCTCTCGTTCGCGACCGACGGCGGCGGCGTCGGTCCGCATCTCGATGCGTACGACGTGTTCCTGCTGCAGGTCGCAGGCCGCCGTCGCTGGCGCGTCGGCCGCACGGCCCGGCCGCAGTGGCGCGGCGACGTGCCGCTGAAGATGCTGCGAGGCTTCGTGCCGCGCCACGACTGGCTGCTCGAGCCGGGCGACATGCTCTACCTGCCGCCAGGCTGGGGTCACGACGGCATCGCCGTCGGCGAGTGCATCACGGCGTCGGTGGGCTTTCGCGCGCCGACTGCCGACGCGCTCGCCGGCGAAGTCGTCCAGCGCATCGCCGAGGCTCGGATGAGCGACAACGAGGCGATGCCACCTCGCGAGTCGGATCGCTATGCCGATGCCGGCGAAGCAGCGACCGACCGCCCCGCGCGCATTCCCGATCGACTGCAAGGCTTCGTGACGGCGTCGATCGAGCGACTGCTCGGCGACGGGCGTGCGCGCGAATGTGCGCTCGGCGAAGTGCTGAGCGAGCCAAAGCCAGGGACATGGTTCGAGCGCGGCGACATGGCGCCGACGCAGGGCGCGGCGATCACGCTCGATGCGCGCACGCGCATGCTCTATGACGATCGGCACGTCTTCATCAACGGCGAGTCCTATCGCGCGGCGGGAGCCGATGCGACACTGATGCGACGCCTCGCCGACCGGCGCCGTCTCGGCGCGGCGAGCGTCGCGCGGGCGAGCGCCGGTGCTCGCGACCTCCTGGCCGAATGGGTGCAGGCCGGATGGTGCCTCGCAACGCACGACACCCTCGACGAGGAGCCGACATGAGCGCAGACAACATCGTCCAGATCGCCTCGCGGGCCGACTTCCACGCTGCCGTCCAGTCGGCGCTGGCGCAGGCCAAAGCGGCCGGATCGCGCGAGATCTTCATGACCGATCCGACCTTCGCCGACTGGCCGCTCAACGACCGCGACATCGTCGAATCGCTCGAGCGCTGGGTCGATTCACGCTGCACCTTGACGCTGCTCGCGCACGGCTTCGACGAGGTCGCGCGGCGCCAGTTCAGGTTCGTGGCGTGGAGGAAGCAGTGGTCGCACATCATCCGTTGCCGCAGCGACCCGGAGCTTGGCGCCGAGCAGGTTCCGTCGCTGCTGCTCGTGCCCGGACAGGCAACGCTGCGGCTCCTCGACCGCGTTCACTATCGCGGCACGCTGTCGAGCCGTGCGGTCGACCTCAACGAGACACGCGAAAAGATTGACGCGCTTTTGCAACGCTCGGCAGAAGCGTTTCCGGTGACAACGCTCGGTCTCTAGGGAAAGCACCTAAGACGCCTATAATCAGTGACTAGGCACTGGAAACGCTCGAACGTTCCATGTCTTGAAGATGCTGGGACTCTTGGACAAGAGGGTTCCCACAATTACCGGTAATTGTCCGAACCTTAAAATCGAGGAGAAACATGAAAACAGCATTGCTGATGGTCACTCTGGCCGCCGCCGTTTCGTTCGCTGCCTGCAGCAAGAAGGAAGAAACCACCACGATCACGCCGCCGGCGACGATGTCGACGCCGTCGACGACCACCATCGTGACGACGCCGTCGACCGACGCCGCTTCGGCTGCTACATCGGCGATGAACGCCGCTTCGTCGGCCGCCACCTCGGCGATGGACGCAGCTTCGTCGGCCATGACCGCCGCCTCTGGCGCGATGAAGTAAAAGGGTTCGCTAGAACCGCCGAAAGCCGCCTCCGGGCGGCTTTTTGCATTTCGAGGTTTGCCTTTCTTTACGAAGCGGCGATTCGCGTTCAGCCGAGCTGCAGCCAGTCGAAACCGCGTTCCGGATCGGCGACGACGATGTCTTCCGGCCGGCTGCCCCAGCGCGCGGCGAGAGCGCTCCGCGCGAGTTGCGGGCTGTTGTTCTCGCGGCTGAGGTGGGCCGCCACCAGATGGCGCAGGCGCTCCCCGGCGACGCGGCCGAGCAACTCGACTGCCGTGGCGTTGCTCAAGTGTCCGAAGCGCCCGCCGATGCGCGCCTTCAGCGACGCCGGATATCGCGACGCCGCCAGCAGTCCCTCGTCGTGGTTGCACTCGAGGACGAGGGCGTCGCATCCGGTGACGCTTTCGACCATGTGGGCGGTGATCGAGCCCAGGTCGGTGAGGATGCCCACGCACGAGCCGCCGTCGCTGCAGCGCAGCTGCAGCGGCTCGGCGGCGTCGTGCGCGACCGTGAACGGGTGCAGCTCGAGGTCGCCGACGGCGATCGATTCGCCGTCACGCGCGAAGTGAAAGCGTGCCGGCATCGCGGTCGGGCCGATCGCGCGCCAGGTGCCGCGGCTCATCCACAGCGCCAGCCCGTAGCGCTCGGCCAGCGCCAGCGCGCAGCCGACGTGGTCGCCGTGCTCGTGGGTGACGAAGACGGCGTCGAGGTCGCTGCCCGCAAGGCCGGCGCGGGCGAGGCGCAGCTCGATCTCGCGCATCGACATGCCGGCATCGACCAGAAGCCGCGTCGTCGTGATGCCGCTCGTCGCCTCGACGACGGTGGCATTGCCGCTGCTGCCGCTGCCGAGGCTGCAGAAGCGGATCACGGCGACCCCGGTGCGCGCGCCAGCGCCGCCACTAACGCAGGTCTTCGAGCAGCAGCGCGACGATCCGCTTGCCGTTCTCTGTGCCCTCTGGCTTGCCTTGCGAATCGAGCACGGAGACCGTGCTGACGTTGCCTTCGGCCGTCACCTTCACGCGGTACTTGGCCAGGCCGGTGTCGTCCTTGCTGCGTCCGGAGAAGATCCGGCTGAAGATGTTGGGCTCTTCGCGACCAGCGAACTTCGGATCGACGTAGCGGACGAAGTAGAGGCCCTGGGCGCGATCGCGGTCCTCGACCGTGAAGCCGCTGCGGTCGAGGGCGATGCCGACGCGGCGCCAGGCGCGGTCGAAGCCGTCGTCGACCTGTAGCGTCGGCGTCGGCCGCCCTTCGAGCGCGCGGGCGCGCGACGGCGCCGCCGGCGTCGCACCGGCGGCGGCAACGATCGCCTTCGCCTGCTCGTCCTTGGCGCCGAGCTTGACCATCAGGCGCGTCAGGAAGGTCGCCTCGAGCTGCGGCTCGGCCGGCCGCGGCTGCCAGACGGTCGACTCCTTGCGGTCGCCCATGTAGACCTCGACCATGCCGCGGTGGGTGATGTAGATGTCGCTGCCCGTCGCCGTGCGCTCGACCCGCGTGCGGTACTTGTCGAGCTCGCCGGTGGAGAAGGCCGAGTCGAAGACTTTGCCGATGGTGTTGCGGATGATGTCGTTCGGCAGCCTGGCACGGTTCTCGGCCCAGTCGGTCTCGAGCACGCCGGCCTCGGCGCGATCCTGGACGATGTTGAAGCCGTTGTCCTTCCAGAACGAGCGGACCAGCGGGAAGACTTCCTCGGGCGAGAGCGTCGTGCTCAGCCAGCGCTCGTTGCCCAGCCGCTCGATGCGAAAGGCGCCGACCGACTGCGGCGCGACCGTCGCAGCGACGGGCGTCGTCGAGGTCGCGGCGGCGGTCGGCGTCGCCTGAAAGGTCGAGGCGCTGATGCTGCCGTTAGGCTGCTGGTAGCGCGACTCGCGCGAGAGCTGGGTCAGGTCGGGCGGGACCTCGAGGCCGCTGCTGCGGTTCGTCGATGTCGACTTGTAGTCGACCTTGTCGCCGGAGAGGAGGTTTTCGACCGTCGAGCAGCCGGCCA
The DNA here is from genome assembly GCA_043732605.1 of Rhizobacter sp. Classification (GTDB taxonomy): domain Bacteria; phylum Pseudomonadota; class Gammaproteobacteria; order Burkholderiales; family Burkholderiaceae_C; genus Schlegelella_A. The sequence continues at coordinate 5,040 of JAYTHL010000205.1, forward strand.
CCAGGGCCAGGCACGCGAGGCCCGCCGCGAGGCGTGAGGAAAGGGCAAGGGTCACTCTGAAAGTCTCCATCGATGCCGGTGCGGGCGAACCGCTGCGGCGTGCACGGATCACGTCGGACTCAAGGTCCGGGGTGCCGTTCGTTTCCTCGTGGCCCGTGAAGCGTTCTCACAGGAGTCCGGCCTCGCTCAGCGCCGTCTTCACCGCAGCCTGCCCCGATTCGCTCAGTGGCGTGATCGGCAGGCGGACCGTCGCGCCGCATCTTCCGAGCTGCGCGAGCGCCCATTTCGCCGGCGCCGGACTGGGCTCGACGAACAGCACCTGATGCAGGCCCAGGAGCTGCAGCTGCAAGCGCGCCGCGGTGCGCGCATCGCGCGCAAGCGCCGCCGCGCAGATCGCCTGGACCGCGCGCGGCGCGACGTTGGCGGTGACGCTGACGCTGCCGTGGCCGCCGAGCAGCATCAGCGCGACGGCCGAGTCGTCGTTGCCCGAATAGACCGAAAAGCCGGCCGGCGCGCCGCGCAGGAGCGCGCTGCCGCGGGCGATGTCGCCGGTCGCGTCCTTGATGCCGATGACGCCGGGCACCTGCGCCAGCTTGAGCGCGGTCTCGACCTGCATGTCGGCAACGGTGCGAGAGGGCACGTTGTAGAGGACCATCGGGATGTCGACAGCCTCGGCGATCGCCTTGAAGTGGCGATAGATGCCTTCCTGCGACGGCTTGTTGTAGTACGGCACGACCGAGAGCGTGCAGTCGGCGCCGACCTTGAGCGCGAAGCGCGACAGCTCGATCGCTTCCGCCGTCGAGTTCGCGCCGGTGCCGGCCATCACCGGCACGCGCCCGCGCGCCTGCTCGACGGCGACGCGGATCACCTCGCAGTTCTCGTCCATCGTCACCGTCGGCGATTCGCCGGTCGTGCCGACGACGCCGATGCATTGCGTGCCTTCGGCGATCTGCCAGTCGATCAGGCGACGCAGCGCGGCGAAGTCGATGCTGCCGTCGTCCTGCATCGGCGTGACGAGCGCGACGATGCTGCCGGTGATGGTTTTCATTCGAGGATTCCTGAATCGGACGATTCTACCGACCCGGGGCGCCGCGCCGAGGCGTCGAGCGGGTAGCGGACCGGGGCGGCCGACGCGCGCTCGCGCACGGCGACAGCGCGCTGCACGAATCGGTCGGGACCGGTGAGGAAGCCGTCTTCGAATGCCACGATGCGCAGACCCCGCAGGGCGTCGAGAAGTTCACCGCGGGCGAGGAGAAAGTCGGGCCGCGACGGCCGGCCGATCGTCTCCTGGCCGAGCGCGAAGGTCTCGTAGACGAGGACGCCGCCGTCGGCCAGCGCCGCGAGGATCGCCGGGAACAAGGGCCGCCAGAGGTAGTTCGTGACGACGATCGCGTCGAAGCGCCGGTCGGCGAACGGCCACGGGCCCGACTCGAGATCGGCGACGACGATCTCGGCGCGGTCGGACAGGGGCTGCAGCGCGTCGCGGTCGCGATCGACGGCGGTGACGCGGCAGTGGCGCGCCGCGAGCCACGTCGTGTGCCGGCCGCTGCCGGCGGCGACGTCGAGCACGCTGGCGCCGGACGGGATCAATGCGCTCCAGCGAACCACCCAAGGCAATGGCTCGCCGGTCAGAAGCAGGCCCACACCCGGTTGGCGAGATCGACCACGACCGCGGGTCGCTGGTACGCCGCGAACACGCCGGCCAGCGCGAGCGCGACCGCGGTCCACGCGGCGATGCGGGCCGGCTTCACGCCATCGCCGGGCGCAGGATCGCCCGTTCGCGGATCGGCAGGTTGACCACCGCCGCGAACACTCCGAGCGCGATCGCGATCCACCAGACGACGTCGTAGCTGCCGGTGGCGTCGTAGAGCCGGCCGCCGAGCCAGACGCCGAGGAAGCTGCCGACCTGGTGGCTGAGGAAGACGAAGCCGCCGAGCATGCCGAGGTAACGCACGCCGAAGATCTCGGCGACGATGCCGCTGGTGAGCGGCACGGTCGAGAGCCACAGGAAGCCGATCACGGCGGCGAAGATGTAGACGCTCCAGGGCGTCAGCGGCGCGAGCACGAAGATCACGATCGCGAGCGAGCGCAGCGTGTAGATCGCCGAGAGCACGAACTTCTTCGGCATCCGCCCGCCGAGCAGCCCTGCGGAATAGGTTCCGAAAACGTTGAAGAGGCCGATAAGCGCGAGCGCCGTGGTCGCGACGCCGGGTGCCAGGCCGTGGTCCTTCAGGTAGCTCGGCATGTGCACGCCGATGAACACGACCTGGAAGCCGCACACGAAGTAGCCCGCGGTCAGGAGCTGGAAGCTGCGATGGCCGAGCGCTTCACGGATCGCAGCGCCGATGCTCTGCTGCGATGCCGTCGTCGCGCCGCGGTCGGGCTCGCGCAGGCCGAACGCCAGCGGAACGATCAGGAGGGCGAGCGCGCCGAGGACGAAGAGCGCGTTCTGCCAGCCGATGCCGCTGATCAGCCCGCCCTCGACCGGCACCATCAGGAACTGGCCGAACGATCCGGCCGCGGCCGTGATCCCCATCGCCCAGCTGCGTCGCTCCGGCGCGACGTTGCGGCCGATGACGCCGTACACAACGGCGTAGGTCGTGCCCGATTGCGCCAGGCCGATGAGCAGGCCCGTGCCGCCGAGGAAGCCCGCGCCGGTCGACGCCAGCCCCATCGCGACGAGGCCGAGGCCATAGAGCACGCTGCCGACGATGAGGACGCGAAACGCCCCCCAGCGGTCGGCGAGCGCGCCGGCGAACGGACCGGCGATGCCCCACGCCAGGTTCTGCACCGCGATCGCGAACGCGAAGGTCTCGCGGTTCCAGCCGCGCTCGGCGGTGATCGGTTGCAGCCAGAGGCCGAAGCCGTGGCGGATGCCCATCGACATGGTGACGATCGCCGCGCCGCAGATCAGCACCTGCGTCATCGACAGCGTCGGCCGCGGCAGGGCGTTGCTCATGCCGGCACCGGTGCGCTGGAGCGGTCGATCGTCGCGATCGAGGCCGCGTCGAGCCTCAGGCGCGCTGCGGCGACGAGCCCGTCGAGCTGCGCGATCGAGGTCGCGCTCGCGATCGGTGCGGTGATGCTCGGCCGCGCGATCTGCCAGGCGAGCGCGACTTGCGCAGTCGTCGCGCCGACGGTGTCGGCGACCGCATCGAGCGTTTCGAGGATCGCGAGGTTGCGCTCGGTCAGGTACTTGCCGACGTTGGCGCCGCGCAGGCTCTTGCCGAGGTCGTCCTTGATGCGGTACTTGCCGGTCAGGAAGCCGCTCGCGAGACCATAGAAGTTGATGACGCCGAGACCGTTGTCGACGCAGACCTGCTCCAGCGCATCCTCGTAGACGGCGCGATCAACGACGTTGTAGAGCGGCTGCAGCGACTCGTAGCGCGGCAGGACGAGCCGCTCGCTCGTCGCGACCGCTTCGGCCAGGCGCGGCGCGCTGTAGTTCGATGCGCCGATCGCGCGCACCTTGCCTTCCTTGATCAGGTCGGCGAAGGCGCCCATCGATTCCTCGAGCGGCGTCGCCGCGTCGTCGTCGTGCGACTGGTAGAGATCGATGACGTCGGTCTGCAGGCGCTTCAGCGAGGCCTCGACGGCGCGCCGGATGTAGGCCTTCGACAAGCCCTTGTCGGTGTCGCCCATGGGCTTGCCGACCTTGGTCGCGAGGACGATGCGGTCGCGCTTGCCGCTCTTCTTCAGCCACGTGCCGATGATCGTTTCCGACTCGCCGCCGGCGTGGCCCGTCACCCAGCGCGAATAGACGTCGGCGGTGTCGACGAAGTTCATGCCGGCGTCGACCCAGGCATCGAGCAGGCGGTGCGACATCGCCTCGTCGACGGTCCAGCCGAAGACGTTTCCGCCGAGGCAGATCGGCGAGACGTGAAGGCTGGAGCGGCCGAGCGGGCGCGAAGCAATCGTGGCCATGGTCGCTCGATTGTTGCAGCCTTGCCCGAGGGGCGTCGCCGGGGGCCCAACCTAGAATCCGCGGCCATGGCGACCCCTTCCAAAGCCGCGTACGGCGAGGCCTCGATCCGTGTCCTGAAGGGACTCGAGCCGGTCAAGCAGCGGCCCGGGATGTACACCCGCACCGAGAGCCCGCTGCACGTCGTTCAGGAGGTCGTCGACAACGCGGCCGACGAGGCGCTCGCGGGTCACGGCACGTCGATCGACGTCGTCCTGCACGCCGACGGCTCGGTCAGCGTCGACGACGACGGCCGCGGCATCCCGACCGGCCTGCATCCGGAAGAAGGCGTGAGCGTGATCGAGATCGTCTATACGCGACTGCACGCCGGCGGCAAGTTCGACAAGGGCGGCAGCTCGGCGTACAGCTTCTCCGGGGGCCTGCACGGCGTCGGCGTCAGCGTCACCAATGCGCTGGCGAAGCGGCTCGAGGTCACGGTCTGGCGCGGCGGTCAGGTCGTGACGATGGCATTCGCGAACGGCGACGTGGTCGACAAGCTCGCGACGAAGAAGGCCGCGGCGGGCGAGCGCAAGAGCGGCACGCGGGTGCGCGTCTGGCCCGATCCGAAGTACTTCGAGAGCGCCGAGCTGCCGCGCGCCGAGCTCACGCATCTGCTGCGCAGCAAGGCCGTGCTCATGCCTGGCGTGCGTGTCTCGCTGACGGTCGAGAAGACGGGCCGCGAGCCCGAGCGGCAGGAGTGGCTCTACGCCGCGGGCCTGTCGGACTACCTGATGCAGACGCTCTCCGCCGATCCGGTGATTCCGCTTTTCGAAGCCGACCACTTCGCCGACGGCAAGGAGAGCGAGGACGTCGCCGAGGGCGAGGGCGCGTCGTGGTGCATCGCCTTCACCGAAGACGGCAACGCGGTGCGCGAGAGCTACGTCAACCTGATCCCGACAGTGGCAGGCGGCACGCACGAGTCGGGGCTGAAGGACGGCCTCTTCGTTGCCGTCAAGGGCTTCATCGACATGCACAGCCTGCTGCCGAAAGGCGTGAAGCTGATGCCCGAGGATGTCTTCTCGCGCGCCAGCTTCGTGCTCTCGGCCAAGGTGCTCGACCCGCAGTTCCAGGGCCAGATCAAGGAGCGGCTGAACAGCCGCGAGGCGTTGCGCCTCGTCTCCAACTGCGTGCGACCGGCGTTCGAGCTCTGGCTCAACCAGCACGTCGAGCATGGTCGCAAGCTCGCCGATCTCGTGATCCGCCAGGCGCAAACGCGCCAGCGCGCGAGCCAGAAGGTCGAGAAGCGACGTGGCTCGGGCGTCGCAGTGCTGCCGGGCAAGCTCACCGACTGCGAGAGCCGCGACCTCGCGCTCAACGAGATCTTCCTGGTCGAAGGCGACTCGGCCGGCGGCAGTGCCAAGATGGGCCGCGACAAGGAGACGCAAGCGATCCTGCCCTTGCGCGGCAAGGTGCTGAACGCGTGGGAGGTCGAGCGCGATCGGCTGTTTGCCAACAACGAGATCCACGACATCGCGGTCGCGGTCGGCGTCGATCCGCACGGCGCCGACGACACGCCCGACTTCTCTGGCTTGCGCTACGGCAAGGTCTGCATCCTCTCGGACGCCGACGTCGACGGCTCGCACATCCAGGTGTTGCTGCTGACGCTCTTCTTCCGCCACTTCCCGAAGCTGATCGAGCGCGGCCACGTCTACGTCGCCAAGCCGCCGCTCTTTCGCGTCGACGCACCGGCGCGCGGCAAGAAGCCCGCCGCCAAGATCTACGCGCTCGACGACGACGAGTTGCGCGCGACGCTCGACCGCCTGAGGAAGGAAGGCGCGAAGGAAGGCAGTTGGAGCACGAGCCGCTTCAAGGGCCTGGGCGAGATGAACGCCGAGCAGCTCTGGGACACGACGCTCAACCCCGAGACGCGTCGTCTGCTGCCGATCGGCTTCGGCGCCGCCGGCTTCGCGGCGACGACGCTGTCGCTGACCAAGCTGATGGGCAAGGGCGAGGCGCAGGCGCGGCGCGAGCTGATGGAGCTGCGCGGCGACGCGGTCGAGGTCGACGTGTGAGCAGGAGCGCCACGCCGAGCGCTGATCCGGTCGTCGTCGCGCCACGCTGGCTCGCGCACCTCGGCTTCATCGTGCTGATGGTCGTCGCGATCGTGACGCTGGTTGTCGTGCGCCGCGGCGACGATCTCGACTTTGAAGACCAGCTGTTGACCGCGGGCGTGCTCGCGCTCTGCGTCTGGGCTCTGGCGATCGGTCTCGGCAGCCTCGTGCGCAACCTTCGCGCGGGCCACGGGCTGCGCCTCGACGCGCACGGATTGCACGTGCCGAGCCTCGACGTCGTGCCGTGGACGGCCATCGAGCGCGCCGACCTGCGCGGCGACGGCGACAGCGGCAAGCGCTTCCCGCAGCTCGTCGTCCACACCGATGCCTTTCGCGAGCCGTTGTCGCTGCGGCACTACGAGCGCTATCTGTTCGGGCCGTGGTCGGGCCTCACCGGAGGTCACGGCACGGTGCTGGTCCCGATCGGCCTGCTCGCGGTCGAGCCGCAGGCGCTGCTCGCGACGGGGCGCTCGTTCGTCGTCGGCAGGCGGCTGCCATGAGCGAGCGCTCGAGTCTGACGCTGCGTTTGCGTCCGACGATGCTGTCGGACCTCGACTTCGTCGGTACCGTCGAGGACGATCCCGACAACCGGCCCTTCATCACGCCGTGGGAGCGCGTCCAGCACGAAGGCGCTGTGCGCTTCCCCGACTTCCGCCACTTCATCGTCGAGGCCGGCGCTGGCTATCCGTCTGCCGGCTTCGTGATCCTGCAAGGCTGCCGCAACCAGCACGCGTCGATCGAGCTGAAGCGCATCGTGCTGCATCCCAAGGGCCAGGGCTACGGCCGCGCCTGCGTGCGCCTGCTCGCCGAGATGGCGTTTCGCGACCTCGGCGCGCATCGCTTCTGGCTCGACGTGAAGAGCGAGAACGAGCGTGCGCTCGGCCTGTATCGCAGCGAAGGCTTCGTCGAAGAAGGGCGCCTGCGCGAGAGCGTGCGCAGCGGCACGGGGTTCGACTCGCTGATCGTGATGTCGCTGCTCGAACCCGAGCACCGCGCGCTCGTCGAGGCGCGCGAGGGACGCGCCGCGGCGCGGGCCTGATCGCAGACACAAGAAGACGAGAAGACAAGGAGACAACGCCATGCGCTCGACCATGATGGACGTGCCCCTCTCGCTCAACCACCTGCTCGACCGCGCCGGCACGCTGTTCGCGCAGAACGAGATCCTCTCGCGGCTGCCCGACAAGTCGCTGCGCACGCACACGTACGGTGCCTTCCATCGGCGCACGCGGCAGCTCGCCGCCGCGCTCGCGTCGCTCGGCCTGGAGAAGGGCGATCGCGTCGCGACGCTCGCCTGGAACCACCACGCGCACCTCGAGTGCTACTTCGGCATCCCGGCCGCGGGCGGCGTCATGCACACGCTCAACCTGCGCCTCGCGCCCGACGAACTCGGCTGGATCGCGGCCGACGCGCAGGACCGCTTCCTCGTCGTCGACGACGTCCTGCTGCCGCTCTACCGCCAGTTCGCCGACAAGCACGCGTTCGAGAAGGTGATCGTGTTCCCGTTCTCCGGAGCGCCGGTGGACACCAGCGGCGGCCATCTCGACTACGAGGCGCTCCTCGCCCAAGCCGACGGCGACGCGTTCGCCTACGCCGCGCACGACGAGAACGACCCGGTGGCCATGTGCTACACGTCGGGCACGACCGGACGACCGAAGGGCGTCGTCTATTCGCACCGGTCGACGGTGCTGCACACGCTTGTTGGCTGTCTCGGCGAGAACTGGTCGCTGAAAGCGTCGGACGTGCTGCTGCCGGTGACACCGATGTTCCATGCGAATTGCTGGGGCGTGCCCTACGGCGCCGTGATGACCGGCGCGAAGATCGTCTTCCCCGGACCGCACCTGCATCCCGACGACCTGCTCGACCTCGTCACGCAACAGCCGCCGACGCTGGCGCTCGGCGTGCCGACGATCTGGATGGGGCTGATCCAGGCCTACGACCGCTCGCTCGTCGAGCAGCCCGGACGCTGGAAGCTGCCTGCGGGCATGCGCTCGCTCGTCGGCGGAGCGGCGGTGCCGGAGGCGTTGATCCGCGCCTTCGCGAAGCACGACATCTGGATCGTCCAGGGCTGGGGCATGACCGAGACCTCGCCGCTCGCGACGACCGCGGTGCGCGACCGATCGCTGCCGGAGAACGAGCAGTTCCGTCGCGCCGCGATGGCCGGCGTGCCGGTGCCGCTGGTCGACGTGCGCATCCGCGCCGACGACGGCGAGGACGCGCCGTGGGACGGCAAGTCGGTCGGCGAGATCCAGGTGCGCGGGCCGTTCATCACCGGCTCGTACCACGGCGTGCCGGTCACCGAGGAGAAGTTCACCGACGACGGGTGGCTGCGTACCGGCGACGTCGCCGCGATGGACGCGCTCGGCACCGTGCGCATCACCGACCGGACCAAGGACCTTATCAAGTCGGGCGGCGAGTGGATCTCGTCGGTCGATCTCGAGAACGCGCTGATGGCGCATCCAAAGGTCGCCGAGGCCGCGGTGATCGCGATTCCGGATCCGAAGTGGAGCGAGCGGCCGCTGGCCTGCGTCGTCTGGAAGAAGGACGCCGCGATCGCATCGAGCGACGTCGCCGACGTGCTCGGCAAGCACCTGCTCGCGCACGGCTTCGCGAAGTGGCAGCTGCCCGATCGCTACGAGGCGATCGACGGCGTGCCGCGCACCTCGACCGGCAAGTTCTGGAAGCTGAAGCTGCGCGAACGGTTTGCGCGTTGATCATTGGCCGGCAGCTCGGTCTGGATATACAATATTCGGGTGTTGATCAATGCAGAGAAGCGCGTCATGCAGGTATCGAAATGGGGCAACAGCCTGGCGATCCGCCTGCCGGCCGCCGTGGTGAAAGTGCTCGGCCTGAAGGAAGGCGACGACATCGAAGTCGGTATCGCCGGGACGCGCCAGCTCGGCGTTCGGCGTCGTGGTGACGCCGACCGCGCAGCCCTCGAGCGCCTGCGCGCCTATCGCGGGCGAATGCCCGAAGGCTTCGTGTTCGACCGGCTCGAGGCCAATGAACGTGGGCGGTGAAGCCCTTCGTCGACACCAACGTCCTGCTCTATCTGCTGAGCAACGACGCTGACAAGTCCGCCGCCGCGGAAACGCTTCTGAAGGATCGAGTGATCGTCAGCGTCCAGGTCCTGAATGAATTTGCCAACGTTGCGCATCGCAAGTTCCGCTTCTCCTGGGAGGAGGTGCGTGCGGTGATCGTGGACATCGTTCGATTTTCCGAGGTGCATGCCCTCACGACACGAACCCATGAGCTTGGCCTCGACATCGCCGAGCGCTATGGCTTCGCCTTCTACGACTCGTTGATCGTCGCCGCCGCACTCGAGGCCGGTTGTACGAGGCTCGCTTCCGAAGATCTTCAGCACCGCCAGCGCATCGAGCGACGGCTCACCGTCATGAATCCGTTCGTGTGACATGTCGCCTTGACCGCAGACCTCTTCGACCCTCTTCCCGCCGAGTCCGCCGACACTGTCGACCTCTCCGGGTACGCCGAGCGCGCCTACCTCGAGTACGCGCTCTCGGTCGTCAAGGGCCGCGCCTTGCCCGACGTCGCCGACGGCCAGAAGCCGGTGCAGCGGCGCATTCTCTACGCGATGGCTCGCATGGGCCTCGCGTTCACGACCGCGGCCGGGCCGAAGGCCGTCAAGAGCGCGCGCGTCGTCGGCGACGTGCTCGGGCGCTTCCATCCGCACGGCGACCAGGCCGCGTACGACGCGCTCGTGCGCATGGCGCAGGACTTCGCGCTGCGCTATCCGCTGATCGACGGCCAGGGCAATTTCGGCTCGCGCGACGGCGACGGCGCGGCGGCGATGCGCTACACCGAGACGCGGCTCGCGCCGATCGCCCGCCTGCTGCTCGACGAGATCGACGAAGGCACGGTCGACTTCATCCCGAACTACGACGGCTCGACCGAGGAGCCGCGCCTGCTGCCGGCGCGCTTGCCCTTCGTGCTGCTCAACGGCGCGAGCGGCATCGCCGTCGGCCTGGCGACCGAGATCCCGAGCCACAACCTGCGCGAGGTCGCGGCGGCGGCGATCGCGCTGCTGAAGGACGACAAGCTCGGCGACGACGAGCTCGCGCGACTGCTGCCCGGCCCCGACTATCCCGGCGGCGGCCAGATCATCAGCAGTGCCGACGACATCCGCGCCGCCTACGCCACCGGTCGCGGCTCGCTCAAGGTGCGGGCGCGCTGGAAGATCGAGGATCTCGCGCGCGGCCAGTGGCAGCTCGTCGTCAACGAGCTGCCGCCGGGCGCGAGTGCGCAGAAGGTGCTCGAGGAGATCGAGGAGCTCACCAACCCGAAGATCAAGGCCGGCAAGAAAGCGCTCGGCGCCGAGCAGCTGCAGCTGAAGGCGACGCTGCTCGCGGTGCTCGACGTCGTGCGCGACGAATCGAACAAGGACGCCGCCGTCCGTCTCGTCTTCGAGCCGAAGTCGCGCGCCGTCGTGCAGAGCGATCTTGCCAACACGCTGCTCGCGCACACCAGCCTCGAGAGCTCGGCGCCCATCAACCTGACGATGGTCGGCGCCGACGGCCGGCCGACGCAGAAGAGCTTGCGCCAGTTGCTCGACGAGTGGGTCGCGTTCCGCCTGAAGACGGTCGAGCGGCGCAGCCGCCAGCGGCTCGACAAGGTGGCCGAGCGCATCCACATCCTCGAAGGTCGCCAGCTCGTGCTGCTGTCGATCGACGAGGTGATCGCGATCATCCGCGCCGCCGACGAGCCCAAACCTGCGCTGATCGCGCGCTTCGCGCTGAGCGAGCGCCAGGCCGACGACATCCTCGACATCCGGCTGCGCCAGCTGGCGCGGCTCGAGGCGATCAAGATCCAGCAGGAGCTGAAGGAGCTGCGCGATTCGGCCGCCAAGCTGAACGAGATCCTCGCCAGTCCGGCCGTGCTCAAGCGCACCGTGATCCGTGAGATCGAGTCCGACGCGAAGGCGCACGGCGACGAGCGCCGCACGCTGATCGAGGAGCAGAAGCGGACGGTCGCCGAGGTGCGCGTCGTGGACGAGCCGGTCACGGTCGTCGTCAGCATGAAGGGTTGGGCGCGGGCGATGAAGGGCCACGAGGTCGAGCCCGCGCAGCTCGCCTTCAAGGCAGGCGACACGCTCTACGGCACCTTCGCGTGCCGGAGCATCGACACCTTGCTCGTGTTCGGCAGCAACGGCCGGGTGTACTC
>JAYTHL010000206.1:0-5466 GCA_043732605.1 Rhizobacter sp.
TCCTTGAGGGTGTTCGCCGGCACCGATGGATGGACGACGAGCAGATGCGGCGAATACGCCAGCATCGTGACGCCGCGCAGGTCCTTCGTCGGATCGAACGGCAGCTTCGCATACACCGACGACGTGATCGCCAGCGCGCCGACGTCGCAGAGCAGCAGCGTGTAGCCGTCCGCCGGCGACTTGGCGACCGAGTCGGTGCCGGTGTTGCCGTTCGCGCCGGGCCGGTTCTCGACGATGACGCTCTGCTTGAGCGCCGCGGCGAGCGGCTCCGAGATCGCGCGCGCGATGATGTCGGAGGAGCCGCCGGGCGTGTACGGCACGACGATCCGGATCGTCTTGCCGGGCCAGACCTGGGCCAGGGCCGCGTGCGGCGCGACGGCGAGCGCGAGCGTCGCGAGCAGGGCTGCGCGACGGGCTGTCGGGAAGGCAGTCGTCATGGTCGTGGTCGTGGTCTCCGTCGTCTCGTCGTGAGGAGCGTCTCAGCGCACCATCGCCGGCCGCTTCGGGTCGAAGCGCCAATCGGGGATCAAGGTCTGCATGGCCGCGGCGTCGTCGCGCGCGCCCAGGCCATGCTCGAGGTAGAGCGCGTGAGCGCGGCCGACCTCGTCCATGTCGAGCTCGACACCCAGGCCGGGCGCGGTCGGTACGCGGATCGCGCCGCCTTCGATCCGCAGCGGCTCCTTCGTCAGCCGCTCGCCGTCCTGCCAGATCCAGTGCGTGTCGATCGCCGTGATCCGGCCCGGCGCCGCCGCGGCGACGTGGGTGAGCATCGCGAGCGAGACGTCGAAGTGGTTGTTCGAGTGCGAGCCCCAGGTGAGGCCCCAGTCGCGGCAGGTCTGGGCGACGCGCACCGAGCCGGCCATGGTCCAGAAGTGCGGATCGGCGAGCGGGATGTCGACGGCCTGCAGCGCGAGCGCGTGGACCAGCTGGCGCCAGTCGGTGGCGATCATGTTGGTCGCGGTCGGCAGGCCGGTCGCGCGCCGGAACTCGGCCATCACCTCGCGGCCCGAGAGGCCGCCTTCGGCGCCGCACGGATCTTCGGCGTAGGCGAGGATCTCGCGGCACGGCGCCATCAATCGCGTCGCCTCGGACAGCTCCCAGCAGCCGTTCGGATCGAGCGTGATGCGCGCCTCGGGGAAGCGCTCGTGCAGGGCGGTCACCGCCTCGACCTCGGCGTCGCCGGCGAGCACGCCGCCCTTCAGCTTGAAGTCGGTGAAGCCGTAGCGCGCCTGCGCCGCTTCGGCGAGCCGGACGATCGCGGCGGTGCCGAGCGCGGGCTCGTCGCGTTGCACGATCCAGTCGTCGCCTTCGGCATCGCGGCGGTACGGCAGATCGCCGCGGCGCCGGTCGCCGACGTAGAACAGATAGCCGAGCACCGGCACGCTCTCGCGTTGACGGCCCTCGCCCAGCAGCGCGGACACCGGCACGCCGAGGTGCTGGCCGAGGAGGTCGAGCAAGGCCGACTCGAGGCCGGTGACGGCGTGCACGGTGGTGCGCAGGTCGAAGGTCTGCGCGCCGCGGCCGCCGCGGTCGCGGTCGGCGAAGCGGCGCTCGACCTCGGCGAGGAGGCCGCGCAGTTCGCCGATCCTGCGGCCGGCAAGCAGCGCCTGCGACTCGGTCACGACGCTGGCGATGGCGTTGCCGCCGGGCACTTCGCCGACGCCGACGCGCCCCGCCGAGTCGCTGACGACGACCAGGTTGCGCGTGAAGAACGGTGCGTGCGCGCCGCTCAGGTTGAGCAGCATGCTGTCGTGTCCGGCCACCGGAATGCAGCGGACGGATTCGATGCGGGGCGTATCGGCTTCAGTCATCGTACAACTCGGTCAACGGAGGCTCGCGGCACGGCGGCGCCGCTCGCGGCTGTTCGCCAGGTGGGTGCGCATCGCCGCCCGCGCCGCTTCGCTGTCCTTGCCGGCGATGGCGTCGAGGATCGAGCCGTGCTCGGCGTTGACACGGCGCAGATAGGCCTGGCGCTCGTCGACCGACGCTGCTGACGGATCGAGCCGGGCGCGCGGAATGATCGCCGTGCCGAGGGTCTGGACCAGACTCTCGAAGTGCGCGTTCTGGGTCGAGCGCGTGATCTCGAGGTGGAAGCGGAAGTCGGGGCCGACGGCGTCGTGGCCGGCCTCGACGGCGTGCGTGAACGCGGCCAGCGCCTCGCGCATTGCGTCGAGATTGCCAGCGGTGCGGCGCTGCGCCGCGAGCCCGGCAGCCTCGGTCTCGACGCCGATCCGCAACTCGAGCATCGCGACGACGTCGCGCACGGTCGCGAGCTGGTCGGAGCGGATGCGGAACACGGCGGAGTCGCCGTGGCCGGTGACGAAGGTGCCGACGCCGTGGCGCGTCTCGACCAGCGACGAGGCCTGCAGGTTGGAGAGCGCCTCGCGGATGACGGTGCGGCTGACGCCGAACTCGGCCATCAGCGCGGCCTCGGTCGCGAGCTTGCCGCCCGGCGCGAGCCGGCCGTCGCGGATCCGGTCCGACAACGACTCGACGACGCCGAGCGCGAGGCTTCTCGGGCGGCGTCGTTCGATGAGGGCGAAGTCGTTCATGGAGGCGATACAGGAGGTCGCGGACTGTTGTACGACATCAGACGACTCAGCGCAAGATCGCTTTCGCCGATAGGCGCGAAGCCGGTCCGCGCCCAACATCGTGGCCCATGGCGACCTCTTCGTCCCCGACTCCGGCCGTGCCGGTCCCGCCCTTCGAGCGCCTGTTGCTGACAGGCGCCGCGGGCGGCCTCGGGCGTGTGCTGCGGCCGCGCCTGAAGCGCCTGTGCCGCGTCCTGCGCTTGAGCGACATCACGGCGATGGACCCGGCCGGCGCCGGCGAGGAAACCGTCGTCACGCCGCTGCAGGACGCCGCGGCCGTGGGCGCGCTGGTCGACGGCGTCACGGCGATCGTCCATCTCGGCGGCGTTTCGGTCGAAGGACCGTTCGAGCCGATCCTGCAGGCCAACATCGTCGGCGTCTGGAATCTCTACGAAGCGGCGCGGCGATACGGCGTCAGGCGCATCGTGTTCGCGAGCTCGAACCACGTCACCGGCTTCTATCGCCAGGACGAGGTCGTCTCGCCCGACGCGCCGGTGCGGCCCGACGGCCACTACGGCCTGTCGAAGGCCTTCGGCGAAAACCTGTCGCGCTTCTACTTCGACCGCTACGGCATCGAGACCGTCTGCCTGCGCATCGGCTCTTCGTTCCCCGAGCCGAAGGACCGGCGCATGCTCGCCACCTGGCTCAGCTACGACGACCTCGAGCGCCTGGTCGAGGCGAGCCTGATGGCGCCGGTGGTCGGCCACAGCGTCGTCTACGGCATGTCCGACAACACCACGACTTGGTGGGACAACACCAGCGCCGCGCACGTCGGCTATCGACCGCGCGACAGCTCCGAGCCTTTCCGCGCCGCCCTCGAGGCGCGCCAGCCGATGCTCGACCGGAACGATCCGGCGACGCTGTTCCAGGGCGGCGGCTTCGTCGTCAAGGGACCTTACGAATGAACCCCCAGGAGACCAGAACCATGACGCTTCGCATCCGCAAGACCGCAGCCCTCGTCGCCGCCGCAATCCTCGTCCTCGCCGCGCCGGCGATGGCGCGCGACTTCCGCTCCGCCGACGTCCACGCCAAGGACTTCCCGACCAACATGGCCGTCAAGTTCATGGGCGAGCAGCTCTCGAAGGCGACCGGCGGCAAGGACAACATCAAGATATTCGGCGACAGCTCGCTCGGCTCGGAGAAGGACACGGTCGAGCAGGTCAAGATCGGCGCGATCGACATGGTGCGCGTCAGCACCGCGACCTTCCACGGCATCGTGCCCGAGTCGATGATCCCGTCGCTGCCGTTCCTGTTCCGCGACCTCGACCATTTCAGGAAGGCCATGTATGGCCCCGAGGGCGACAAGATCCTCGCCGCCTTCGACAAGGCCGGCTTCGTCGGCCTGTGCCTCTACGAAAGCGGCGCGCGCTCGATCTATGCCAAGAAGCCGATCAAGAGCGTCGCCGACATGAAAGGCCTGAAGGTGCGGGTGCAGCAGTCCGACCTGATGGTGAGCATGATCAGCGTCACCGGCGCATCGCCGACGCCGATGCCCTTCGCCGAGGTCTACACGGGCCTGAAGACCGGCCTGCTCGACGCCGCCGAGAACAACATCCCGTCGTACGAGGAAGCCAAGCACTTCGAATCGGCCCCGGTCTTCTCCGAGACCGGCCACGTCATGACGCCCGAGGTGCTGGTGTTCTCGAAGAAGGTCTGGCTCACTCTGTCGCCGGAAGAGCAGACCGCGATCAGGAAGGCCGCGAAGGAATCCGTGCCCTACTACGTCAAGCTCTGGGACGCGAAGGAAAAGGACGCCAAGGCGGCAGTGCTCAAGGGCGGCGCGAAGATCATTCCGGCGAGCGAGATCGACCGCAAGAGCTTCGTCGAGGTCGAGAAGCCCGTCTGGGAGAAGTTCGCGAACACGCCCGAGCTGAAGACGCTGCTGCAGGAGATCGTCAACACCAAGTAGGCGCGCCGGAACCCTACGCACGAGCCGAACGCGCATGGACTGGCTGACGCTGCTGAGCTCCCGGCTGTCGCGCTGGGTGCTCCACCTCGCCTGCATCTGCCTGGCGGCGCTCGGCATCGTCGTGATCTACGGCGTGGTGCTGCGCTACGTGTTCAACGCGTCGCAGCCGTACGTCGAGCAGGTCGCGCTGCTGATGGTGATCTCGGTGGCGATGTTCGGCGCCGCGGCCGGTGCGCGCGAGAGCGGCCACATCGGCCTCGACTCGATCGTCCAGCTGCTGCCCGCCAAGGGCCGGGCCATCGTCCACGCGATCGTCGAAGTGCTGATCCTGGCGTTCGCCGTGCTGCTCTTCTACGGCAGCTGGCACATGGCGACGTCGACGTACCACGACACGATCCCGACGCTCGGCATCTCCGAGGCGTTCCGCTACCTGCCGCCGATCATGGCCGCCGTCCTGATCGGCATCTTCTCGATCGAGCACCTGGCGACGCAGTTCCTGAAGCCGCACGAGAGCAAGGCCTGACCCGATGGAGCTCACCGTCCTGTGCGTCAGCTTCCTGCTCTTGCTCGTCCTCGGCGTGCCGGTGGCGTTCTCGATCGGCCTGAGCTGCCTCGCGACCTTCGCCGTCGAAGGATTGCCGCTCGCGACGCCGATCCAGATGATGGTCTCGGGGATGAACGTGTTCTCGTTCCTCGCGATCCCGTTCTTCATCTTCTCGGGCGAGCTGATGCTGCACGGCGGCATCGCCGACAAGATCCTCGACTTCGCGCGCAGCATGGTCGGCCATCTGCGGGGCGGCCTCGGCCTGGCCAACGTCATGGCGAGCACGCTCTTCGGCGGCGTCTCCGGCTCGCCCGTGGCCGACACCTCGGCGATGGGCGGCGTGATGATCCCGATCATGAAGCGCGAGGGCTACAGCGCCGATTACGCCGTCAACGTGACGACGCACGCCTCGCTCACCGGCG
>JAYTHL010000207.1:0-1557 GCA_043732605.1 Rhizobacter sp.
CGCGAGGCCGAGGTGTCGGTGAGCACGGTCTCGAACGTCCTCAACGGACGCGGCGATCGCATGCGCGCGACGACGCTCGCCCGCGTCGAAGCCGCGATCGCAACGCTGAAGTTCCGGCCGAGCAAGTCGGCGCAACAACTCAAGACCGGGCAGACGCCGCTGCTCGGCCTGCTCGTGCCCTCGATGGCCAACCCGATGTACGGCTTCATCGCACGCGAGATCGAGACCTTCGCGCAGGACCGCTTCGGCCACCGCCTGCTGATCGGCAGCACCTATCGCGATGCGGTCAAGGAGGCGGCGTTCTTCGAGGATCTGCGCGCCCACGGGGTGCGCCACGTCATCGTGATCTCGTCGCTCAGCGAGGAGAGCCATCTCGACGCCGCCGTCGCGCAAGGGCTGCAGGTGATGAGCTACGACCGGCGCGCCGCGCGCGGTCGGACCTCCGCCGTCGGCCACGTCACGCCCGACAACCGCGCCGCGGCCCACCTCGCCACGTCGCATCTGATCTCGAAAGGCCACGAGCGGCTGGCGTTCGTCACGGTCGCCGGCATGACCATGAGCCGCAGCGACAAGATCGCCGGCTTCTTCGCCGCGGCCGAGGCCGCAGGCCTGCGCGCGAATGCGCAGGTGCTCGACGGCGGACCGCTGAACGAATACGGCGACTCGGTGATCGCCGATGTCGGCCGCGCGACGGGCCTGCAGCTCGCGCGCGACCCGAAGCGGCCGACCGGCCTCGTCGCCCTCAACGACCTGATGGCACTCGGCCTGATGGCGGGACTGCGCGAAGGCGGCGTGCGCGTGCCGCAGGACGTGTCGGTCGTCGGCATCGACGGCCTGTTCCTCTCGGCGCTGTCGAACCCGATGCTGACCACCGTGCAGTTGCCGATCCGCGAGATGGCCGAGGCCATGGTCGAGCAGGTGATGCAGTCCGGCACGGCACCGGCCGCGCCGACGCGCGAGCGCGTGTTCACCGACCTCCGGTTGATCGAGCGTGAGTCGGTCGCGGCGCCGCCGTCGTCGGCGCGCAGCGGGCCGGCGCGGCCATCCAAGAAAGCGAAGCCATGACCACCGTGCTCCTGACCCATCCGCCCGACACGCTCGAGCAGTACTACGGCCCGCGCGCCGTCGCCGCGCTGCAGGCGATCGCCGACGTGCGCTTCAACCGCGAGCCGCGCGAGCTCACGATCGACGAGCTGGTCGCCGCCGCGCGCGACTGCGATCTGATGATCGGCTACCGCGGCACGCCGGGCGCGGCGCGGCTGTTCCGCGAGCTGCCGAAGCTCGCGGCCTTCATGCGCTGCGCCATCGACATCAGCACCGTCGACGTCGCCGCCGCGAACGCGAGCGGCGTGCTCGTCACCCAGGCCAGCGCCGGCTTCGTCGCCGCCGTCTCGGAGTGGGTGATCGCGGCGATGATCGATCTCGGCCGAGGCATCGTCGGCCACGCCGAGGCGTACCACCGCGACGGCGCGGCGATCTCGGCGATGGGCCGCGAGCTGCGCGGCTCGACGATCGGCGTCATCGGTTATGGCCGGATCGCGCAGTCGGTGTCCGAGC
>JAYTHL010000208.1:0-16193 GCA_043732605.1 Rhizobacter sp.
GCCAGTGCGGGGTCGCCGATGTGGATCGCCAGGCCGGTCGGGACCATCACGGTTTGACCGGGCTCGATCACGAGCGCTGCATCGATGCAGGCGCGCAGGTCGAGGCCGGCACTGCCGGGCGTGGCGTAGGCGGGCAGGTGATCGGCCACGCGCGCATCGAGCACCTTGACGTCGACCACGCTCATGGTTTCGCGCTCAGCCGCGCTGCGATTTCGGCAACAAGCTGCCGCGCGAGCGTGAGCTTGTCGGCACGCGGCAGTTCGCGCTCGCCGTTCGCGTCGACCAGCGTGAGCAGGTTGTCGTCTTGCCCAAACGTCGCAGGGCCGAGGTTGCCGACGATCAACGGCACGCCTTTGCGCGCAAGCTTTTCGCGCGCATGCCTGAGAAGATCGTGGCTCTCGGCCGCGAAGCCGACGCAGTACGGCGGCTTCGGCATGCGCGCCACCGCGGCGAGGATGTCCGGGTTCTCGGTCAGCTCGAAGCTCGACGGAGTTTTCTGGCCGGGCTGCTTCTTGATCTTGTGGTCGTCGACGCGCGCCGGCCGCCAGTCGGCGACCGCAGCGGTCGCGATGAACACGTCGCAAGCACCCGCCGTACCGGTGACTGCGCCGGTCACCGCGTCGAACATTTGCTGTGCCGTGGTCACATCGATGCGGCGCACATGGCGCGGCGTCGGCAGGTGCACCGGGCCCGCGACGAGCGTGACGCTCCCACCCGCCTCGACCGCGGCGCGCGCGATCGCAAAGCCCATCTTGCCGCTGGAGTGGTTGGTGATGCCGCGCACCGGATCGATCGGCTCGAAGGTCGGACCGGCGGTGATCAGCACGTGCTTGCCGCGCAGCGATTTGGGCTGGAAAAACGCGACCAGTTCGGCGAGCAACTCGGCCGGCTCCAGCATGCGACCGTCGCCGGTCTCACCACAGGCCTGGTCGCCGTTGCCGGGGCCGAGCACCAGCGTCCCATCAGCCTGAAGTTGCGCGAGGTTGCGCTGCGTGGCCGGGTGCGCCCACATTTCGCGGTTCATCGCCGGAGCCACCAGCAGCGGGCAGCGTTCGATCGGCCGGGCCAGGCACATCAGGCTCAACAGATCGGAGGAAGCGCCCTGCGCGAGCCTGGCGATCAGGTCGGCGCTGGCGGGGGCGATGACGATCGCATCGGCCTCGCGCGTGAGGTTGATGTGCGCCATCGCGTTCGGCTCGCGCGCATCCCACTGGCTCGTGTAGACGCTGCGATTCGACAGCGCCTGCAGAGTCACCGCGGTGATGAACTGCTCGGCCGCTTCGGTCATCACGACCTGCACCGTTGCGCCGGCCTTGACCAACTCACGCGTGAAGTCGGCGGCCTTGTAACAGGCGATGCCGCCCGAGAGGCCGAGCACGATGTGCTTGCCGGCCAGGTCCATCGGTTTGCTCATTGAACAAGGCGCATCAGAGCGCCGTCCAGAGGCGCGACAGGTCGTGCAGGTTGAACAACACGCGCACCGCCTTGCCATAGACCTGCTCGTGCGGCAAAAAGCCCCAAACACGTGAGTCCGACGAGTTGTCGCGGTTGTCGCCCATCATCAGGTACTCGCCCTTCGGAACGGTGCACTCCCAGGCCGTCGGGCCATCGGTCTTGCAGCTCGTGCCCATGCCGCTGGGCGCCAGGCGCCCCATCACGAACGGGTTGACCTTGATCGTGCGGCTGCGGCCAGCGGTGGTCTCGTCCAGCAGCCACTGGCCGCGGTCTTCGGGCGCGACGTTGGCACCCGTGCCTTCGCTCACCACCTGCACATCGAACGGCGCGCCGTTGACGCTGACGGCACCGCGCTCGAAACGCACCACGTCGCCCGGCAGGCCGATCAGCCGCTTGACGTAGAACTCCGACACGTCGACCGGGAAGCGGAACACGACCACGTCACCGCGCTTGGGTTGCCCGAACTCGATCGCCGTGTTGGTGAACGGCAGACGCGGGCCGTAGGCCAAGTGGTTGACGAGCAGGTAATCACCCACGCGCAAGGTCGGCTCCATCGAGCCCGACGGCACCTTCGGCCAGTCGGCCACCGCGATGCGGCAAGTGAACATCAGCGCGACGACGACGAACAACTCGGCGCCGAAGCTGACCCACAGCGGCTTCTTCTCGGGCTCACCTCCGAGCCGCCGCTTGCGCACCTTCCAGGCGACCCAACACGTGCCTGTGGCGAGTGTGGCCAACGCCAGGATCTCGTTGATCGAGAAGCCGAACTGCACGCCGCCGCTCATCGCGTCAAGCCCACGGTTTCGCGGTGTGTCGGGTTCAACATGCGCAGGGCTCCATCGAAAACAGGTGGCCGATTATCGACGTGGCGGATTGCCGCCGCGTTGCTGCTGCGTCAAGCCGTTTTGGCCGTGACGAACAGCGGCTTGATCAAAACCCGCGCGGCCTCGCCCATCCAGTCGAGTTCGCCGATCACCGAGCTGCGCGCCGCGCCGCTGCGGTCGATCAACACAGTGGTCGGGAAGACGCGGGGTGTCCAGGCGTTTGCGGCGTCGCCGTCGCGGTCGAGCAAGATCGGCAGCGAAAACCGCAGCACCTCCAGAAAGCGCTTGATCTTCGGCAACGGCTCCTGGTAGTTCACTAAGAGCACCACCAACCCAGCCTTCTCATGACGGGTTTGCAGCAGCTCGAGCGACGGCATCTCGGCGCGACACGGCTCGCACCAGCTGGCCCAGAAGTTCAGCAGCACCGGCCGGCCCTTCAGTGCGGCGAGCGACCAGGGCCTGCCGTCGAGATCGGTCAACGCGAGCGATGGCGTGGGCTTGGCAGCGGGCCATGGCCGCACGGTGTAGGCCGCGAACGCGGTGTCGGGAAGCGCAAAAGCAGTCGCCCCCAGTGACGCAGCAACTGAGTTGACGAGCCACTGTCGGCGCGTCGTCCTACCGGAGCGAGGTAAATCCTTGCGCTGCATTTCGAGTCGTGCCGGTATAAGGTCGGGCAGCGTTCATAGTCACCCTCGGGCCTTGTCGGCACGATTGCACCACATCCCGCCATGACCCCATTGCGCACGCCCCGATTCATCCAATGTCACGTGGCCGACTCAGAGGCCGACCGCCGCGAAATCGAAGCCGGCCTGTTGCGGCACCCGGCGCACGCATCGCCCAAATACCTGTACGACCGACTCGGCTCGCGCCTTTTCGAGGCCATCACCGAGCTGCCCGAGTACTACCCGACCCGCACCGAAGCGGCGATCATCGCGGCGCACGGCGCGGCCATGGCGCAGCGCATCGGCGCGGGCTCGACGCTGATCGATCTGGGCGCCGGCAACTGCGCCAAAGCGGTTCGGCTGTTCCCGCTTCTCGAGCCCGAACGGTATGTCGCGGTCGACATTTCGGTCGACTTTTTGCACGACGCGCTGAGGCGCGTGCAGCGCGAGCATCCGTCGCTCGATGTGGTCGGGCTCGGACAAGACTTCTCCAGCTCGCTCGATCTCGAGGCCGAACTCGTCGCCAACCGCGCGGTGTTCTTCTACCCCGGCTCCAGCATCGGCAACTTCACGCCCGACGAAGCGCTGGCATTTCTCAAGCGCGTGCGCAAGCAGGCCCACGGCGGCGGGCTGCTGATCGGCGTCGACCTGGTCAAACCTGCAACGATCCTGCGGGCGGCATACGACGACGCGATCGGCGTCACGGCAGCGTTCAACCTGAACATCCTGCGCCAACTGAACCGCCTGATCGGCAGCGACTTCTCACCGACCGACTGGCGCCACATCGGCCTCTACAACGAGGCTGCATCGCGGGTCGAAATGCACCTTGAAGCGCGTCATCCGGTCGATGTGCGCTGGCCCGGCGCGCATCGCGCATTTGGCGCCGGCGAGCGCATTCACACCGAGAACTCGTGCAAGTACACGCTCGAAAATTTCGCGGCGCTGCTGCAGGAAGCGGGCTTCAACACATCCGAGCACTGGACCGACGAGCGCGGCTGGTTCGGCGTGTTCTGGGCGCCGGCCAACTGAGCGGTTCGTCGCTTTTCGGAGTTACTCCCTCTCCCCCTGGGAAAGGGTTGGGGTGAGAGCACGCTTTTCGCCGTCATGCGGGGTGCGATGCCCTACTTCCACCCCCACCCCGCAGGGTGTCACACCCGCTCGGCCACCCACCCGCGCACCGACGCCAGCGCCGCGTCGAGCTGGCTCGGGTCGGCGCCGCCGGCCATCGCCATGTCGGGCTTGCCGCCGCCTTTGCCACCGACCTGCTGCGCGACGAAGTTGACGAGTTCGCCGGCCTTGACCTTCGCAATGCTGTCGTTCGTTACGCCGGCGGCGATCTGCACCTTGCCGCCTTCGACGGTGGCGAGCACGACCACCGCGGTCTTGAGCTTGTCCTTGAGCTTGTCCATCGTGTCGCGCAGCGCTTTTGCATCCGCGCCGACGAGCTTCGCGGCGAGCACCTTGATGCCGTTCACGTCGACCGCGCTCGCCATCAATTCGTCACCCTGAGAAGACGCCAGCTTGCCCTTGATCGCCGCCAGTTCCTTCTCGAGTGCGCGCACGTGATCGAGCACTTGCGTCAGGCGCGCCGGCACATCCGCGGGCGATGCCTTCAACGCACCGGCGAGTTGCTGCACCGTGCCTTCGAGCGACTGCAAATACGCCAGCGCGTTGTCGCCCGTGACTGCCTCGACGCGCCGCACGCCGGCCGCGACGCCGCTTTCGGCGACGATCTTGAACAAGCCGATGTCACCGGTGCGCGTCACGTGCGTGCCACCGCAAAACTCGCGGCTGCTGCCGATGTCGAGCACGCGCACTTCATCGCCGTACTTCTCGCCGAAGAGCATCGTCGCGCCCGACTTCTGCGCTTCTTCGATCGGCATCACGCGCGCTTGCGTCGCCGCATTCGCGAGGATTTCGGCGTTGACGATCGCCTCGACTTGTGTGATCTGCGCTTCGGTCAACGGCCCGTTGTGAACGAAGTCGAAACGCGTGCGGTCGGCATTGACCAGCGACCCTTTTTGCTGCACGTGCTCGCCCAGCACCTCGCGCAACGCCTTGTGCATCAGGTGGGTCGATGAATGGTTGCGCACGGTTTTCGCGCGGTGCACGGCATCGACCTTCGCGTTGAACACGTCGCCGACCTCGACCTCGCCTTCGACGACGCGGCCGTGGTGGCCGAACACCGACGCCTGCACCTTGATCGTGTCCTCGACAAGGAATCGCGAGGTCGCATTGCGCAGCTCGCCGGTGTCGCCGACCTGCCCGCCCGACTCGGCGTAGAACGGCGTGTGGTCGAGCACGATCACCGCGTCGTCGCCGGCCTTCGCACTCGCGGCTGCGCTGCCGTCGACGTACACGGCAGTGACCTTCACGCCTCCGCGCGCGAGGTCGTCGTAGCCGTGAAACTGGGTGGACGCGCCGCTGTATTCGAGGCCCTGCGCCATCTTGAATTTGCCGGCCTCGCGGGCGCGTTTCTTTTGCGCTTCGAGCAGCTCGTCGAAGCGCGCTTCGTCGACCGTCACGCCGCGCTCGCGGCACACATCGGCCGTCAGGTCGACCGGAAATCCGAAGGTGTCGTGGAGTTTGAATGCGGTGTCGCCGTCGATCTGCTTCGTGCCCGCGGCGTCTGTTGCTGCCAGCGCTTTTTCCAGTATTTCCATGCCGTTCGCGATCGTGCGGAAGAAGCCTTCTTCCTCCTGCCTCAGCACCTCGAACACGCGTTTATCTTCGCGGCGCAGCTCGGGGTAGGCATCGCCCATCTCGGCAGCGAGCGCCGGCACCAGCGTGTGGAAGAACGGCTTGCGCGCGCCGAGCTTGTAGCCGTGGCGGATCGCGCGGCGCGCGATGCGACGCAGCACGTAGCCGCGGCCTGCGTTGCTCGGGATCACACCGTCGACGATGGTGAAGGTGCAGGCACGGATGTGGTCGGCGATGACCTTGAGCGACGGCGATTCGGCATCGCAATCTGCGCCACCGGCCAGATCGACCGCCTTCTTCGCCGCCGTCAGCAAATTCACGAACGTGTCGATCTCGTAATTGCTGTGCTTGTGCTGCAGCACGGCGGTCAGGCGCTCGAGGCCCATGCCGGTGTCGACGCTCGGCTTCGGCAGCGGGTGCATCACGTACGCGCCGCTCTTCTCGTCGACTTGGCGGTTGAACTGCATGAACACGTTGTTCCAGATTTCGATGTAGCGGTCACCGTCTTCGTTGGCCGAACCCGGCAGGCCGCCCGCGACGTCTTCGCCGTGGTCGTAGAAGATCTCGGTGCACGGTCCGCACGGGCCGATGTCGCCCATCATCCAAAAGTTGTCCGAGGCGTAGCGTGTGCCCTTGTTGTCGCCGATGCGAATGACGCGGCTCGCCTCCAGGCCGATCTGCTTGGTCCAGATGTCGAAGGCCTCGTCGTCCTCGGCATAGACCGTGACGTAGAGCTTGTCTTTCGGCAGCTTGTAGACCTCGGTCAGCAGCTCCCACGCGAACTTCAGCGCGTCGCGCTTGAAGTAGTCGCCGAACGAGAAGTTGCCGAGCATCTCGAAGAACGTGTGGTGCCGCGCCGTGTAGCCGACGTTCTCGAGGTCGTTGTGCTTGCCGCCGGCGCGGATGCATTTCTGCGCCGTCGTCGCGCGCACGTACGAGCGCTTGTCGAAGCCGAGAAAGACGTCCTTGAACTGGTTCATCCCGGCGTTGGTGAAGAGCAGCGTCGGGTCGTCGCCGGGCACGACCGGGCTCGAGGCGACGACCGTGTGGCCCTTCGACTCGAAGTACTTCAGGAACGTGGAACGGATCTCGGAGGCTGTCACGGGAGCACTTTCAGGGCGCGATGGAT
Organism: Rhizobacter sp.; assembly: GCA_043732605.1. Classification (GTDB taxonomy): domain Bacteria; phylum Pseudomonadota; class Gammaproteobacteria; order Burkholderiales; family Burkholderiaceae_C; genus Schlegelella_A. The sequence continues at coordinate 6,771 of JAYTHL010000208.1, forward strand.
CGCCGCGGGAAGAGGCGACGCGGCCGGCGACGTCGCCGTCACCGATTCTGCGATTGTCCGATACGTCAGCCTTCGTCGTTGGCCGCGGTCCGCGGCGCCCCTGCGCCGTCGCGCGCCGCCGCCGGGCCGGTGCTGACCACCGCCTGCGCCGCCTCGGCCAGGGCGAGCGCCCGGCGCAGCAGCCGGTCGGCGTCGCGGCCGTCGTTCGGGTACTGGGCGATGCCGAAGGCGACCGAGAGCGACCGGGCGCCGCCAGCCAGCGCGAACGGCGCGACCAGCGCCGCGACCAGCTTGGCGGCGACCCGGTCGGCGTCGCCTGGCGCGAGGATGGAGCCAAGCAGGACGGCGAAGGCGTCGTCCTCGATCGCGGCGACGACGTCGCTGGCGCGCACGCCGGCGCGCAGGCGCACCGCGACCTTGCGCCGGAGCAGCGTCTTCTCGGCCGCCTGGGCGCCGGCGCCGATCGGCGTCGGCTCGCCGGCGTCGTCGTCGGGCGCAGCGTCGACGGCGGCGCTGGCGACGATCCGCAGCGCCAGCACCGCCATCGGCGACGGCTCGCGTTCGCGCAGCGCGAGCAGCTGGCTCAGATGCTCGACCAGCTGCTGACGGTGCGGCAGGCCGGTGTCGGGATCCGTCGAATACGCCGCGCCGCGCCACGGCGCGCCGACGCGCCGTGCGACGGCGTGGCGGACGCGGCGCCAGACGACGCCGCTCGCGACCTCGTCGCGGCCGACGACGTCGTCGGCGCCCTGGCGCAGCCAGGTGCCGGCCGCCGAGTCTTCGGGATCGGCGACGACGACCACCAGCGCGGCGAGCGCTGCCACCGCGGCGACCTCGGCCGGCGTCGCCGGCAGCGCATCGCCGTCGACGAGCATCACGTCGAAAGGCAACCCGGTGTCGAGGAGCTCGCGCGCCTCCCTCCAGCCGGCGGCGGTCGCGGTCGCCACGTCCGGCGCTGCGACGGCGACGCCGACGATCAGGACACGCAGCTGCGGCTCTGTCACGACAGCCTCGTCGGCAGACGCGATGCCATTGCTAGCGCATGTTCCCGGTGTGGCCGAGCGAATAGCGGCCCGGCTGCGGCCAGACCGTCAGGCCGTGCGGCTCCTTGCCGACCGGGATGATCTTCACCGCGCCGCTCGTCGTGTCGAAGACGTAGACGACGTTGTCGTAGCGCCCCGAGAGCCAGAGCTGCTTGCCGTCGGCGCTGACGTTTCCCATGTCGGGGCTGCCGCCGCCCGGGATCGGCCAGGTGACGTCGACCTTGCGGGTCGCGAAGTCGAGCACCGAGACGCTGCCCATGCCGCGCTCGGCGCCGTGGATCTTGTTCGAGCCGCGGTTGGCGATGTAGAGCTTCCTGCCGTCGCGGCTCGGATAGAGGCCGTGCGTGCCCTTGCCCGTCGCGATGAAGCCGATCTCCTTGAAGGCCGCGCCGTCGATCACGAAGATGCCGTCGGCCATCATGTCGGCAACGTAGAAGACCGCGCCGTCGGGCGAGACCCGGATGTCCTGCGGCATGTGGCCGGTCGAGAGCTTGAGGTAGCCGAGCACCCTGCGCTCGACCATGTCGATCTTGGCCAGGATGCCGCCGAACTCGCAGGTGAAGATGGCGTAGCGGCCGTCGATCGAGAAGTCGGCATGGTTGATGCCGCGGCAGTTCGGCGTCGCCAGCGACGACTTCAGCTTCATCGTCTGCGGATCGCGGAAGTCGAGCCGCTTGTAGGCCTCGGCGACGACGATCGCGTCCTTGCCGTCGGGAGAGAAGTACATGTTGTAGGGATCGTCGACGGCGATCGACTTGCCGGGCCTGCCGGTGAGCGGATCGATCGGCGTCAGGCTGCCCTTGGTCGTGTTCTCGGCGTTGTTGGCGACCCAAAGCGTCTTCAGGTCCCACGCCGGCACGACGTGCTGCGGGTTGAGGCCGACCTTGAATTTGTCGACGACGGTGAGCGTCACCGGGTCGATGACGTAGACGTCGTTCGATTGCAGGTTGGGCACGTAGACGCGCACGAGGGCGCCTTGCACCGCCGCGCTCATCTTGCCGGCGCCGGCGTCGCCGTACAGGTTGGCGGCGTCGGTGACGGGCGCCATGCCAGGGACGGTGTCGACACCGGCGGCGAGCGACAGCGAGGACGCGAGCGCGACCGCCGCAGCCGCGAGCGGACGAGAGAACGAATGCGAATTCAAATGTGGGAGCTCCGAAAAATTCAGTGCCGCGCGACTTCCTTCTGGATCGCGTCGCGCGTGCGTGCCACGATCATCTCCACGCCGGCCTGGCCGACGGCCGCGGTCGAGCGCCGAGGATCGCCGCGCACGCCGTCGGCCAGACCGGGCGCGGGGCCGTCGTGCAGTCGCTCGGCACGGACGAGCTGCGGGTCGACGGCGAGCGAGAGCGAAGTGTCCGAGACGCCGCCGTGCGAGCCGATCTCGGCATCGCTGAAGCCTTGCTTCCTCAACGCCGGATCGAAGGCCTTCGCGACCGCGTCGTAGTAGTCGAGAACCGCGTGAACGCGCACCGGCGACGCGGCCCATTCGCGATCCAGCCTTGCCGCGACCCGGGTCAGGCTCGTCTGGTAGCCGCCGTGGTCGCCGATCAGGACGATGTCGCGAAAGCCCGCCCGGCGCAGGCTGCGCGCCGTGTATTCGAGCGTCGTCTCGAACGCGGCATCGGGAATGCTCAGCGTGCCGGGAAAGCGCATGTGCGCGGCGGGCGGGTCGATGCTGCCCTCGGGCACGTAGGCCATCACCGGCGCGACGATGGCATTGCCGAGGCTCGCCGCGATCTTGCCCGCGAGCACCTTGACGCGCACGTTGTGCTTGCCGAGAACGATGTGCGGGCCGGTCTGCTCGGTGCCGCCGACGGGCACGATCACCGTCGACTTGCCGGCGCGGATCGCGTCGCGCAGCTCGGTCCAGGTGAGTTCTTCGAGAAACACCGAGGTGGCACCCGCGGCAGCCGAAGACGCAGCGATGCAAAGCAGGAAGACGGCGGCGCAGGCCCGGGAACGAAACGACGGCATGCCGAATTTTAGCGAGCCGCCCGAAGCGCAAACGGCAGGCTCACCCCGACTCGGCCGAGGTCGCGCGCGCTTCGGCATCGCGGCGGGCATGCATGTCCTCGCGGACGCGCAGGACGACGATCCGCGCCGCGGCGAGCGTCGGGATCGACAGGAAGATGCCGACCACGCCGCCGATCTCCTCGCCCGCGAGCAGGCCGAACAGCACCACCAGCGGCGGCACGGCGACGCCGCCGCTCATGAGGTACGGGTTGACGACGTAGTCCTGGAACAGCCGGTAGATGCCGATGAAGACGATGATCACGAGCAGGTGGTCGTAGCCGCCGACCGCCGCGACCAGGATCGCCGCGACCGCGGCGACGAGTGGGCCGATGACCGGGATGAACTCGAGCACCGCGGCGAGCGCGGCCAGGACGACGCCGTACGGCACGCCCGCGACCGAGAAGAAGATCGCATAGCTGACGAAGGTCGCGGTCGACAGCAGCACCAGGGCGCGGATGTAGCGGCCGAAGAGCTTGTCGAGATCGGCGACGATGTGCTGCCACATCGGCGAGTGGCGACCTTCCGCGGTCCAGCCGAGGAAGCCGTCGCGCATCGCCGCGCCGCCGGTAATGAAGAGGAAGGCGAGGATCGGGATCAGGACGATGAAGATCATGTCGCCGAACAGGCGCAGCGCCGTCTGGCCGACCTGCTTGGCGAGCGGCATCGCGGTGTCGCTGTCGGGCAGGTGCTCGCGCACGAACTCGGCCATCTTCTCGCGGTACGGCGCAAGCCAGTCGGGAAAGGGCATGCGGTCGAACATGCCGGGGTCGTTGACGACCTGCGGGATCCGCGCTGCCAGGCGCGAGGCCTGGCCGGCGAGCGGCGGGCCGACGATCGCGAAGATGACGGCGACCACGATCCCGAGCAGAACGAAGACGATCGCGGTCGCGACCATGCGCGCCGAGCGCAGCGGGATCATCTGCTCGATCCGGCGCACCAGCGGATAGAGCATGTACGAAAAGAAGATCGCCAGGAAGAAGACCAGCAGGGTGCGACGCACCGCGTAGACGGCACCGATCGCCGCGGCGACGAGGAAGACCGTCCACGTGACCCGCGCGGCGCGACGATCGAAGGCAAGCATGCGTGGCACTCCTCTGGAGCTGAAGGCGGGGGCGGTGTTCGCGGCCCGCGACCGCGGGGGGCTCGCAAACATGTCATCGGCCGGCGCCCCGTGACGCTAGTATCTTCGCTCCCACGAGATCACCGATGAAACCTCTTCGCAGCTTCAACAAGGACCGCGTCGGCGCGGGCCTGCTCATCCTCGCCGGCGCCGCCGTCGTCGTGCAGGGCCTCAGTTACCGGATGGGCGCGCTCACCCGGATGGGCGCGGGCTTCATCCCGGTCGTCCTCGGCACCTTGCTGATGCTGGTCGGCGTGGCCATCGGCGCCACCGCCGAGCCGGGCGACTTCGGCACCCCGGAGTCGCTGCCCACCGAGTGGCGCGGCTGGCTCTGCGTCCTCGGCGGCGTGGTCGGTTTCGTCGTCTTCGGGGTGTACGGCGGTCTGGTGCCGGCGACCTTCCTGTCGGTGTTCATCGCCGCGATGGGCGACCGCACCAACAGCATCCGCGACGCGGTCATCCTGGCGGTGGGCGTCACGGTCACGGGTGTGCTCATCTTCGTCTACGGACTGAGCATGACCTTCCCCCTCTTCACCTGGGGCTGACGCCATGGGACAAGCACTTCACGATCTCTGGTTCGGCTTCGGCGTGGCGCTGCAGCCGCACAACCTCATGTGGTCGGTGTTCGGCGTGCTGCTGGGCAATCTGATCGGCGTTCTGCCCGGCATGGGTGCGCTGACGGCGATCTCGATGCTGTTGCCGCTCACCTACGTGATCGCGCCGGTGCCGGCGATCCTCATGCTCGCCGGCATCTTCTACGGCTCGATGTACGGCGGCGCGATCGGCGCGATCCTGCTCAACCTGCCGAGCCATCCGCCACACGCCGTCACCTGCATCGACGGCTACCCGATGACCAAGGCCGGCCGCGGCGGCGCAGCCCTCGGCGTGACGATGATGGCCTCGTTCTTCGCGGCCTCGGTCGGCATCCTGATCATGATCTTCCTGTCGCCGGTGCTGGAGGTCGTCGCCTTCAAGTTCGGGCCGACCGAGATCAGCGCGATCATGCTGCTCGGCCTGCTCGCCGGCGCGACCATGTCGCGCGGCTCGCCGCTGAAGGGCGTGGCGATGACCGTCTTCGGCCTGTTCGTCGGCACGATCGGCACCGACGTCATCAGCGGCACGCAGCGCTACACCTTCGGCATCAACGAAATGTCGGACGGCATCGACCTCGCGGCGCTCAGCCTGGGCCTGTTCGGCATCGCCGACTTCCTCGTCACCATCAACCGGGTCGAGATCAAGGGCAGCGACGCCAAGGTCAGCATGAAGGACATGCGGCCGACCAAGGCCGAGCTGAAGCAGGCGTTCTTCCCGATGCTGCGCGGCACCGCCGTCGGCTGCCTGTTCGGCGCGATGCCGGGCACCGGTCCGACGATCACCACCTTCATCGCCTACGCGCTCGAGCGCAAGATCGCGAAAGACCCGTCGCGCTTCGGCAAGGGCGCGATCGAGGGCGTCGCGGCGCCCGAGGCGGCGGCGCACTCGAAGACGCAGGTCGACTTCATCCCGACGATGTCGCTCGGCATTCCGGGCGACGCGGTGATGGCGCTGCTGCTCGGCGCGCTCATCATCAAGGGCATCCAGCCCGGCCCGCAGATGATCAGCGAGCACCCGGACATCTTCTGGGGCCTGATCGCGAGCTTCTGGATCGGGAACGTGCTGCTCATCATCCTCAACGTGCCGCTGATCGGCGTGTGGGTGAAGATGCTGCAGGTTCCGTATCGCCTGCTCTATCCGGCGGCGCTGTTCTTCATCTGCATCGGCGTCTACAGCACGCACAACAGCCTGTTCGACGTGCTGGAGGTGGCCGCCTTCGGCGTGATCGGCGCGATCTTCCTGGCGCTCGACTTCCCGATGGCGCCGATCGTCCTCGGCTACGTCCTCGGGCCGATGCTCGAGGAGAACTTCAGACGGGCGATGCTGCTCTCGCGCGGCACGCTGTCGGTCTACCTGACGCGGCCGATCGCGGCCTGGATCATCGGCGCCTGCACATTGCTGATCCTGGCCCAGCTCTGGAGCTATGCGCGCAGGGTGCGAAAGCCCGCGACGCTCGGATCGCAGGAGCTGCTCGTCGAGTGATCCGGTCGCGCTCTCAGCCGTGCAGCGCCAGCAGGCTGCATCCGGCGACGATGCAGACGATGCCCAGACGCCGCAGCACGGGCACCGACTCCCGCAGGACCACGGCCGAGAGCAGCGCGACGATCACGTAACTGAGCGCGCCGAGCGCGTAGGCGACGCTGACGTCGAGCCGCTGCAACGCCGCGGTGTAGAGCACTGCCTCGACGGCGAAGAGCGCGACGCCGAGCGCGATCCAGCGCGACCGGCGCCGCGGCCGCCGGCTCGATTGCTTGAGTGCCACCTGGGCCACGCCCTCGACGCCGGCGCAGGCGATCGCGAGCAACGTGCCGAGCCAGATCGAGTTCACGGCGTGCGCGCCCGCCGGATCCCGTCGACGCCGATCAGGCCGACGCCGAGCAGCACCAGCGTCACGCCGATCAGGCGGACGGGATCGAGCCGCTCGCCGAGCAGCCAGACCGACATCGCCACGACCGTGACGTAGCTGAGCGACGTGATCGGCTGCGCGTAGCTCAGCTCGGCGCGCTCGAGCACGAGCAGCCAGTTGACGAGCTGGAGCGCGAACACGCCGAGCACCGCGAGCGGCAATGGGTCGTGCAGCACGGCGCCGAGCAGGACCGCGGGCGACAGGCTCTCCGGCAGGCCGACCGCGGCGCGCTTCCAGAGCATCTGCCCGGCCGTGTCGAGGACGATGGCGAGCGCGAGCCCGAGCGCGACGCCATGGCGCGAGGCGGCGACCGCCGGTGACTTGCCGGATTTCCGCCCAGCCCTGCTCACTTCGTGCGGAACCACATCGACGCCGGGTTGTCGGTGTTTCTGTTGCGAATGCCCCAGTGCGAATAGGCGGTCGTCGTGTGCGCGCGCGAGCCTTCGCTGTTGTAGAAGTTGACGATGTCGAGGTCGTAGGGCGCGATGTCCCTGGCCCAAGCACGCTCGTACATGGCCCGCCCGGCGCCGCTTTCGAGATACGCGCTGAGGCTGTCGGCCGTCGTCTTCCACTTCGCATCGGCCGGCAGGCCGCCCCAGAACGCCTGCTGCCCCCACTCGTAGAAGCACAGCTTCACGCCGGGCAGGTAGCGCGCGAGGCTCTTCCTGATCGCCGTCATCCCGCCCTGCTTGTGGTCGGCGTTGTAGGCGATGCTTCGCTCGAACTGCGAATCCCAGAACGCGTCGCTGTAGCGCGTGCTGTTGCCGTTGGCGGCGTAGGCGACGGCCGCCGTGTAGCCGCCCGGGCCCGAGTGCCCGGCACCGTCGTCGAGGTTGACGTAGGCGGCCACCGCGTAGTGGCAGCGCTCCGGCGCCTGCAGCAGGATCTGGCCGAAGGTCTTCGTGGCGTCGAAGACGCCGGGGTCGCGGAAGTTCAGGCCCTGCCCCTTCGCGGTCATCGCCAGATAGCCCTGGAGGATGCCGGTGAACCAGGCCACGACGCGCCCGACCTGCTCAGGCGGATAAACCTGCTCGAAGGCCTTGAAGCACTTGAGCGCCTGCCAGAGATAGCCGCTCGATGCGTGGCCGCTGCCGAGCCGCACGCCGCAGTTGATGTAGTAGTTGTAGGGGTAGATGCCGTACCCGGAGTTCCAGACCTCGTTGCTGTATTCGACGAGCGGAAGGGCCTCGGGATCGGCTGCGAAGCAGGCCTGCGCGAAGGGCAGGAACATGTCGTTGTGCTCGTCGAGATCGGTGACCTGCGCCCACTCGGCGAAGTTCATCTTGGCGATGTCGAGGTCGGCGGTCGCGATCGTCACCGGCGGGCCGCCGACCGTGGCCGAGAGCTGGAAGCTCACGGCGTCGCGGTTGACGACGTAGTAGGTCGCTGCTTGCGGATTGAACGGCGCCGTGAAGGCCGCCGGATTGGAAGGCGTCCCGAGCCTGAGCCCGACGCCGTCGGCGAAGCGATTCTTTCCCGCGAGCCACGCGGTCGGGCGCAGGCGGTTGTCGGCGGCGGTGTAGGTGCACAGGGCGACGTTGCCGGCGTTGCCGATGTTGAGCCAAGGACGTGCGCCGATCCTGTTGCACAGCTTCATGAAGATCGAGATGCACGGGCCGCCGGATCCGGCGATCGGCAGGTAGTTCGTCTTGTCCTCGTCCTGCACGCCATAGTCGCTGAACTTCCAGAAGCCGTCGACCGGATTGCCGCCGGGGAAGTTCTGTCCGAGCCATTCGACGAAGCGGAGCGCCTTCGCGCCCTGCAACCCCTTCAGGTAGTCGGGCTCGAAGATCTCGCCCGCATCGAGAAGCGCCTGATGCGAGACCAGGTAGCACTTGAGGTCGGCGATCGCGATGTCGGCACCGGTGCCGTTGACGCAGTTGAGATAGAGACTGAAGTCGTGCCAGATGTCGGCGTCGCCGAGGTCGGTGACGGTGAAGGTGCAGCGTCCGACGTCGTTGACGACGTTCGTGATCCCCTTCGACCAGTTGACCGACAGCGTGGCCTTGCTGGTGGAGATCACCTCGTAGTCGCCAGGCGGAAACCAGCTCGCGCCCCCCGCCACGAGCATCTGGGCATGGGCGCCCGGGCCGAGCTTGGTCAGCCACCCTTTCGCATCGAAGACCCGCGTGCCGCTGCCTGCGTTGAAGCCGGTGCCGCTCTTGACGCGGTCGATGAACGGATAGTTGCCGTCGAAATAGCTCAGCTTGCCGAGGACGTAACCGTGGATCGGGCCTTGAGGTGCCGTGCCGCTGCCTGCCTTTTCCTCGGAGCCGCTGATCCCCGTGGAGGCCGCTCCGAGGCCGAGCAGGATGCTTCTTCGGGTCCAGCTCATGGGCTCGCGACGTCGTCGAACGCCGTCGCTACCGGCGTGTCGCCAGCAGGGTTCGAGGAGGACAAAGGTGCGGACGTCACGCTGGAGCGGGTGAGGGGAATCGAACCCCTGTATGAAGCTTGGGAAGCTGCCGTTCTGCCATTGAACTACACCCGCCGGCGAGCGAATTCTAGGCGGGACGGCTCCGCGGTCGCGACTCACGACGCCCTGCTCCCGACGTCGCAGGCGAAAATCGCGGACACATGGCCGACGACGTCCCCACACCGCGCATCCGCAGCTTCGTCGTCCGCGCCGGCCGCATCGGGCCGGGACAGGTGCGCGCGCTCACCGAGCTGGCGCCGCGCTTCGTGCTGCCGTTCGTCGCGACCGGTCCCGTCGACTTCGCGGTCGCGTTCGATCGGGCCGCGCC
>JAYTHL010000209.1:0-5461 GCA_043732605.1 Rhizobacter sp.
CCGAAGCCCTGGTACGCGAACGTGGCGTCGGTGAAGCGATCGCACAGCACGACCTCGCCACGCTCCAGTGCCGGCACGATCACGCGCGCGAGATGGTCGCTGCGCGCCGCGAAGACCATGAGCGTCTCCGCGACGCCACCCATCGGTTCGTTGAGAACCAGCGCGCGCAGCTGCTCCGCCAACGGCGTGCCGCCCGGCTCGCGCGTGCACACGACCGTCAGGCCGCGCGCGCGCAGGCTCTCGGCCAGCGGCTCGATGTGTGTCGACTTGCCGGCGCCGTCGATCCCCTCGAAGGTGATGAAGCGACGTGTCACGGCGTGCCGGTCTTGCGCTGGTAGCGATTCACCGCGCGATTGTGATCGGCGAGTGTCTCGCTGAACTCGCTGCTGCCGTCGCCGCGGGCGACGAAGTAGAGTGCGCGCGTCGCCTCGGGGTGCACCGCCGCGATCAGCGCGGCCTTGCTGGGCACCGCGATCGGCGTCGGCGGCAGGCCGGCGCGGGTATAGGTGTTGTAGGGTGTGTCGGCGACCAGGTCGCGCTTCCTCAGGTTGCCGTCGAAGGAGGTGCCGAGACCGAAGATGACCGTCGGATCGGTCTGCAGCGGCATGCCCAGGCGCAGCCGGTTCACGAACACGCCGGCGACCTTGCCGCGCTCGCTCACCACGCCGGTTTCCTTCTCGACGATCGAGGCCAGCGTCAGCGCTTCGTCGGCGGTGTGCAGCGGCGTCGCCGGATCGCGCTCGTTCCAGGCTTCGACCAAGTGCTTGCCCATCGCCCGGTAGGCGCGCTTGAGCAGCGCGATGTCGCTCGAGCCCTTGCTGTAGGCATAGGTGTCGGGCTGGAAGCGTCCTTCGGGCGAGACGCCGGGCGCGCCGATGGCCGTCATCACCTCGGCGTCGCTCATCGCCGGAATGCCCGGCTTCAGCGCGTCGGCGCGGCCGAGCTCGGCGCGGATCTGGCGGAAGGTCCAGCCTTCGTTGAGACGCACCGTCGCCAGCGTCTCGTCGCCGCGGACCATCTTCTCGAGCAGTCGCATCGGCGTCGTGCCGGCGGAGATCTCGTAGCTGCCGGCTCGGATCAGGCGCGCCTTGCCTGACCAACGGAACCATTCGTAGAGCGCCAGCGGCGAGGTGCGCACGCCGGCGCGGACCCAGTCGTCGGCGATGTCGCGCGGCGTGCGGCCGGGCTCGATCGAGAGCTCGACGACGTCGCCGGCGAGCGGCAGCGGGCGCTGCAGCCACCACGCGGCCGCACCCGCCGCGGCCAGGCCGACGAGGACGGCGAAGACGACCAGGACACGCAGTGCTTTCATGGCCGCGCGGCGGCCTGTCGCGCGCGATCCGTCAAAGCCCGTGTCTCTCGCCAGTCATCGCGGCTGATGATAATGGCGCATGCATTCCGCAACGACGATCGAGGGAGTCTGCAGGCTGACCGATCGCGGCCTGATCCGGGCGAGCGGCCCCGATGCCGCCACGTTCCTGCAAGGCCAGCTCACCAACGACGTCCTCACCTTGAGCGAAGGCACAGCGCGACTCGCCGGCTTCTGCTCGGCGAAGGGCCGCCTGCAGGCGAGCTTCGTCGTCTGGAAGACCGCCGACGACTTCTTCCTGATGTGCGCAGCCGACCTGCTCGGGCCGACGCTCAAGCGACTCTCGATGTTCGTGCTGCGCGCCAAGTGCAAGCTGAGCGACGCGACGCAGGAGATCGAGCTGCACGGCGTCGCCGGTGCCTCCGCGCAGGCCTTGCTCGGCAATGCGTCCGGGTGGCAGACCCGTTCGAACGGCGCCGGTACTGTCGTCGCCCTGCCCGACGCTGCCGGCGTGCGGCGATGCATCGTCGCCATGCCGGCGGCCACGCCGTCGGGCATCGTCGACGTGCCGGCACTGCCGCTCGACACGTGGCGCTGGCTCGACGTCCAGAGCGGCATCGTGACGATCGAGGCCGCGATCGTCGACCGCTTCGTGCCTCAGATGGTGAACTTCGAGCTCGTCGGCGGCGTCGACTTCCAGAAGGGCTGCTATCCGGGGCAGGAAGTCGTCGCGCGCAGCCAGTACCGCGGTACGACGCGCCGGCGCACCTTCCTCTTCGATTGCGAGACGACGCCCGCGGCTGGTCAGGACGTCTTCATTGCCGGCGATGCGGGCGAGGCCGCGGGAACTGTCGCGAACGCGGCGCCGCGGCCCGGCGCGGGCGGCAGCGCGCTGGTCGAGGTACGGCTCGCTGCGGTGGCGAGCGACGACCTCTGCCTCGGCTCGCCGAGCGGCCCGCGCCTGCATCGCGTCGAGCTCGGCTACCGCGTGCCGCTCGAGCCCGAACCCGCGACGTGACCGCCGTGCGCCACGCGCGCGAGCTGTTCGTGTGGTACCGCGTCGCCGGCGACCGTGCCGGCGCGGCGCATGTCGAGGTCGATGCGATGCAGCGAGCGCTCGAGGCGCTGTCCCCGGGCCTGCGTCCGCGCCTGCTGGTGCGCGACGGCGGATCCGGACTGCAGACGTGGATGGAAACCTACGCGATGGTCGACGACGCGATGCCCGCGCGGATCGCATCCGCCGCCTCAGCGCTGCTGCCGCTGATCGACGGCGACCGGCACGTCGAGATCTTCGAGCTCGTCGAGCGAACCTGACCGCACGCGTCAGAGCACGCGCAGCATCTCGACGTGCGCGATGCCCGCCTCGTCGAACGCCGGACCCCGACGCGCGAATCCCGCCCGTTCGTAGAACGGCGCCGCCGTGATCTGGGCGTGCAGCACGGCCTCGCGATCGCCGCGCGCACGTGCCGCATCGAGCAACGCGTCGAGCACCGCCCGGCCGACACCGCCGTGGCGAAACGACGCGGTGACAGCCATGCGGCCGATCTTCGCGACGCCGGGCACGTGCTCCAGCATCCGCCCCGTACCGAGCGCTCGCCCGAGTCGGTTGAAGGCCACGGCGTGGACCGCGTCCGCGTCGGCCTCGTCCCATTCCATGTCCGCCGGGATCTGCTGCTCGGCGATGAACACCTCGGACCGGATCGGCCGTGCCGTCGACTCGAGCGCCTTCCACGTGCCGACGCGCACGTTGACCGTTGCCTCTCCGGTTTCGAACGCCTCGAACAGCGCGCGCAACTCGGCCGGCACCGGCTTGGCGAGCTTGGCGACCGGATCGGCGAAGACGTAGACCAGCTCGCAGCTCACGAGCAGCTGGTCCTGGCGGAAAGCGCCGCCGGTGAACGTGATCGACGAGGTCCCGATGCGCGTGCAGCGCATGCCGATCTCGAGCACGTCGTCGTAGCGCGCCGAGCCGAGGTATTCGAGCGTCGCCTTGCGCACGAACAGATCGCCGTCGAACGAGGCCATCGTCGCCGCGTAGGGCAGCGCGAGCGCGCGCCAGTAGCCGGCGATCGCGGTGTCGAAATAGGTGAGGTAGTGGCCGTTGAAGACGATCTGCTGGGCGTCGATCTCCGACCAGCGAACACGCAGTCGTTCGAGGAAGCGGAAATCGGATCGTTGCATGGCGGCGAGGTGTGAAACGGCCGGCAGTGTGCCAGACTGAGGCATGGCCCTCATCAACTACATCACCCAGGTCCAGCTCGATTTCGGCGCCCTCGCCTTGCTGGCGCAGGAGCTCGATCGCGCGGGAATCAGCAAGCCGCTGCTCGTCACCGACGCGGGCGTGCGTGCCGCCGGACTGCTCGACCGCGCGCTCGCGGCGATCGGCGATCGGCCGCACGCGATCTTCGATGCGACGCCGTCGAACCCGACGGAGCGCGCCGTGCGTTCGGCTGCCGACGTGTACGTCGCGGAGAAATGCGACGGGCTCGTCGCCATCGGCGGCGGCTCGAGCATCGACCTCGCCAAAGGCGTCGCGATCGCCGCCACGCATCCGGGGCCGCTCGCGACCTACGCGACGATCGAAGGCGGCAGCGCGAAGATCACCGAGCGCGTCGCGCCGCTGATCGCCGTGCCGACGACGGCCGGCACCGGCAGCGAGGTCGCACGCGGCGCGATCGTGATCGTCGACGACGGCAGGAAGCTCGGCTTCCACAGCTGGTACCTCGTTCCCAAGACCGCGCTCTGCGACCCGGAGCTCACGCTCGGCCTGCCACCTTTGCTTACCGCCGCCACCGGCATGGACGCGATCGCGCATTGCATGGAGACCTTCATGGCCCCGGCCGTGAATCCTCCCGCCGACGGCATCGCGCTCGACGGCCTCGAGCGCGCCTGGCACCACATCGAGCGCGCGACGGCCGACGGCAACGACCGCGAGGCGCGCTTCAACATGATGAGCGCGAGCATGCAGGGCGCGCTGGCGTTCCAGAAGGGGCTGGGCTGCGTCCACAGCCTGAGCCACAGCCTGGGCGGCGCGAATCCGAAGCTGCACCACGGCACACTCAACGCGATGTTCCTGCCGGCGGTCGTGCGCTTCAACGCGAGCGCTCCACAGGTCGTCAAGGAGCGCCGGCTCGAACGGATGGCGCATGCGATGGGACTGCACGGCGCCGAGCACGGCGGCCATGCGGGTGAGTCCGTCGCGCGGGCGATCGTCGATCTCAACCGTCGCCTCGGCCTGCCGTCGGGGCTCGCGACGATGGGCGTCGAACGGGCGATGTACGAGCGGATCATCGACGGCGCGCTGGCCGACCACACCCACAAGACCAACCCGCGCCTGGCGACGCGCGACGACTACGCGCGGATGCTCGACGACTCGATGTAGATCTCGGTCGCCGAGGACTCGTCGGACGTCGGCGTCTCCTCTTCGGCCGGCCGCGTCGCCAGTGGAACCTCGACGGGCCACGCGGCAAGGTACTCGCGCCAATGCGGTTCGTCGAGCGCCGCGACGGTCCCCCGCGCCAGGGCAATCTCGCGCGCATAGCCGCTCTCGTCGAGGCGCGCGCGCATCTTCTCGAAGCGGCACCAGAGCAGGTAGGTGTTCATCGCGTCGGTCTCGCAATAGCGCCGGATCTCGTCGGTGCGGCCGTCGAGATAGGCACCGTAGACCTGCGAGCCGTCCATGCCGAGCTTGCCGGGGAACCCGCACAGCTTGGCCATCGCGTCGAGCGGCGCGTTGCCGCGCGGCTGGTACATCGCGAGCAGGTCCATCAGGTCGATGTGACGCAGGTGATAGCGGCCGATGTAGCTGTTGTAGCGGTACTCGCGGTCATCGTCGCCCATGTCCCAGTACTTGCCGGCGACGACGCCGTGGCGCAGCCCGCGCTGCTGCAGCACCGGCAGGTCGAAGCCGCCGCCGTTCCAGCTCACGAGCTGCGGCCGGCGCCGCTCGATGCGATCGAAGAACTCCTGGATGATCTCGCCTTCGTGGCTGCGGCCATCGGCCTCGCCGTCGACGAAGGAGCGCACCTGCAGCCCGTGCGCGTTCCTGAAGATGCAAGAGACGACGAGCACGCGCTGCAGGTGCAGCGGCATGAAGTCGCTCTTGCCGCGTTCCTTCCTGTCGGCGATCTCGGCGGCGTAGACCTCGGCGTC
>JAYTHL010000210.1:0-5452 GCA_043732605.1 Rhizobacter sp.
GGATGCAGCGCTTGGGCCATCGGGGAAGGTCTTGGGTGTCGGCGCGGGCCGCGGCGCCCGTCGGGGCCGATGTCGCGTCGAAGCGCGCTGCAAAATGAGCGCCACGCATTTTAGCCGCCGCATGCCCCACGACCCCACGCGCTTCGTCCTCGTCGGCACCAGCCACGCCGGCAACGTCGGCGCGGCGGCGCGGGCGATGCGGGTGATGGGCTTCACCGATCTCGTCCTCGTCGCGCCGCGATTCGCCGATGTGCTCGAGCGCCCCGAAGCCATCGCGATGGCGAGCGGCGCCACCGACGTGCTCGCCGGCGCCCGCGTCGTCGCCACGCTCACCGAGGCGCTCGACGGCATCACCTACGCCTGCGCGACGGCGATGACGCCGCGCGATTTCGGACCGCCGAACCACGCGCCGCGCGAGCTCTTCGCGGCGCTCGCGCCAGGCACGCATCGGCTCGCCTTCGTCTTCGGCTCGGAGCGCTACGGCCTGTCGAACGAGGACGTCTACGCCTGCCACGCCTGCCTCACGATCCCGACCGATCCTGCGTACGGCTCGCTCAACCTGGGGCAGGCGGTGCAACTGCTGGCCTACGAGTGGCGTCTCGCGCAGGGCGGATTCGGCGCGCCTGCGCGCGAGCTCGACCCGCGCCGCGCCGATGCGGTCGCGGTCCGTGGTCTCGTCGCGCACTGGCAGGAGATGCTCGAGGCGATCGGCTTTCTCGACCCCGCGGCACCGAAGAAGCTGATGGCGCGGCTGCATCGCCTGGCCAACCGGGCCGAGCTGAGCGAGGAAGAGGTCCACATCCTGCGCGGCATCGCGCGAGCGGTCGGAGAGCGTTCTCGCTAGACTTGGCCGTCCAGTTCTCCGGTGCGCGACCCATGTTCCAGCGTCTTCGCGAAGACATCGCCTGCATCCGCGAGCGCGACCCTGCCGCGCGTTCGAGCTGGGAAGTGCTGACCTGCTATCCCGGGCTGCACGCGGTCGTCCTGCACCGCCAGGCGGCCTGGTGGTGGCGGCGCGAATTCCACTGGACGGCGCGCTTCGTCTCGCACATCACGCGATTTCTCACCGGCATCGAGATCCATCCCGGCGCGACGCTCGGCCGGCGCGTCTTCATCGACCACGGCATGGGCGTGGTCGTCGGCGAGACTGCCGAGATCGGCGACGACTGCACGATCTACCAGGGCGTCACGCTCGGCGGCACCTCGCTCACGCGCGGCGCGAAGCGGCATCCGACACTGGGCCGCGGGGTCATCGTCGGTGCCAACTCGCAGGTGCTCGGCGGCTTCACGGTCGGCGACAACGCGCGCATCGGCTCGAGCGCCGTCGTCGTCAAGCCGGTGCCGCCGGGAGCGACGGCGGTCGGCAATCCGGCCCGCATCATCCAGGCCGACGCCGACGCGACCCGCGAGGCCACCGCGGCGAAGATGGGCTTCTCCGCCTACGGCCTGACGCAGGGCGACGACCCGGTCTCGCTCGCGATGAAGGGCCTGATCGACAACGCCTCCGGCCACGAGCACCAGATCGCGCTGCTCTGGCAGGCGATCGAGAAACTGTCGGCTCGCTCGCGCGAGCTTCCGAGCGACGATTGCGTGCCGGGCGAGGCGCACACGACCGAGACCTTCGACGCCGAACGGCTCAATCGCCTCGTGAAGTGACGTTCGCGCCGGACCGAGATCCTTCGCTGCGCTCAGGATGACGGGGGCCTGCGGATCGCCGACTTCGGCCGGAACGCGGCGCAGACGGCGACGTCGGTCTCGATGTATGGACCGCCGATCAAGTCGATGCAATAAGGGACCGCGGCGAAGATGCCCGGCACGGGCGGCGTCGCATCGCGAAGGCCTTCGAGCGTCTCGGCGATCGACTTCGGTTGTCCCGGCAGATTGATGACGAGCGCACGGCCGCGCACGACCGCAACTTGGCGCGACAGGATCGCCGTTGGCACGAAGGCGAGCGAGACGCGTCGCATCTGCTCGCCGAAACCCGGCATGACCTTGGTCGCGATCGCGAGCGTCGCCTCGGGTGTCACGTCGCGCTGCGCCGGGCCGGTGCCGCCGGTGGTGAGGACGAGGTCGCAGTGCGCCTCGTCGACGAGCTCGCGCAAGGTCGCCGAGATGGTCGCCTCGTCGTCGGCGATGAGGCGCGTCTGCCATTCGATCGGATTCAGCACGGCGCGTGTCAGCCAGTCGCGCAGGGCCGGGATGCCCTTGTCCTCGTAGGCGCCGGTCGAGGCCCGGTCGCTGACCGACACCAGGCCGATGCGGACCGCGTCGTGCGAACGCTCGTCAGCCATCGGACTCGTGCTCGCGGATGAACTGGAACAGCTCGCGGTAGGCGCGACCGCTGCGCTGCTCGGGAACGTTCGCTGCGTCCTTCCTCGCATTGCGGACGATCGCGCGCAGGCGTTGCAGATCGGCGCCGGGATGCGCGGTCGCGAAGCGCGTCGTCGCGTCGTCCTCGGCGATCAGCTCGGCGCGCCAGCGCTCGGCCTGGTGCAGTGAGAGCGAATCGCGCGCGTGGCCGAGCTGGCGTTCGGCGACGGCCGCACGCGCGAGTTCGACGTCGTTCAGGCGCATGAGCTTGCCGATGAGCTGCATCTGCCGGCGCAGTGCTTCGTGGGCGCGGATGCGGCGCGCGGCAGCGATCGCGTCGACCAGCGATTCCGACAGGCCGAGCCGCGCCACTTGCTCGTCGGGCAGCTCGAGCAAAGCCTCGCCGAGCGCCTGGAGATCGTGCGAGGCCTGCTTTCGGCGCGTCTTGCTCGGGCGCTCACGCAGCGGCGCGGGCTCGTGCGGAAGGGGAGTGTCCGACGGCGCGCCGGGGACGATGGGGCGCTCGGGCATGGTCGCGGGGAGGGGGATGGAGCAGGGCGGAGAAGAGGGCGTCGCTATCATAGACGTGGCCCTCGACAGCGATCGCTGTCGAGCCTCACGCGCACTCCCGCGCCGATCCTCCCTTGCCTTCCTCCCCATCCATGCCCCACGCCTCCAAGGCCGTTTCCCCCACGCCTTCGGCGTTCGCCTACTCGCGCGAGCAGTTCCGCGAGCTGGTCGACACCTGTCTCGCGACTGCGAAGTCGATCGGCGCGAGCGACGCGGTCGCCGAGGTCTCCGAAGGCGTCGGCTTGTCGGTCTCGGTGCGCAAGGGCGAGACCGAGAACATCGAGCGCAACCGCGACAAGTCGGTGAGCGTCACGGTCTACGTCGGCCAGCGGCGCGGCAACGCGAGCACCTCCGACTTCTCGCGTGCCGCGCTCGAGCAGACTGTGCGCGCCGCGCACGACATCGCGCGCTTCACGGCCGAAGATCCTGCCGCCGGCCTTCCGGAGGCCGCCGACCTTGCCGACACCAAGACGTCGCAGCGCGCGCTCGATCTCTTCCATCCGTGGGCGATCGACGCCGAGTCGGCGATCGCCCTCGCCACGCGCTGCGAGGCCGCCGCGCTCGAGGTCGATGCGCGGATCACGAACTCCGAAGGCGCGGGCGTGTCGGCGCAGCAGTCGCACTTCTACGCCGGCAACACGCGCGGCTTCGGCGCCGGCTACGCCAGCTCGCGCCACGCGATCTCGGTCGCGCCGATCGCCTCGCTGCCCGGCCGCTCGGGCGACGACATGCAGCGCGACGCCTGGTACACGTCGATGCGCTCGCCCGACGAGCTCGCTGCGCCAGAAGCGGTCGGACGCTACGCCGCGGAGCGCGCGCTCTCGCGCCTGGCCTCGCGCAAGATCAAGACCTGCGAGGTGCCGGTGCTGTTCGAGTCGTCGCTCGCCTCGGGCCTGCTCGGCGCCTACGTGCAGGCGACGAGCGGCGGCGCGCTCTATCGCAAGTCGACCTTTTTGCTCGACAGTCTGGGCCAGCGCGTGCTGCCCGCGCACATCGACGTTCGCGAGGATCCGCACGTCCTGCGCGGCAAGGGCAGCGCGCCCTTCGACGACGAAGGCGTCGCGACCAAGGCTGCTCACATCGTCGATGCCGGCGTCGTCGGCAGCTATTTCCTGTCGACGTACTCGGGGCGCAAGCTCGGCATGCGCACGACCGGCCACGCTGGTGGCTCGCACAACCTCGCGCTGACATCGCGCTTGACACGGCCCGGCGACGATTTGCCGGCGATGCTCGCCAAGCTCGGCCGCGGCCTGTTCCTGATCGAGCTCATGGGCCAGGGCATCAACTACGTCACCGGCGACTACTCGCGCGGCGCCGCCGGCTTCTGGGTCGAGAACGGAAAGATCGCCTTCCCGGTCCACGAGATCACGATCGCCGGCAACCTGCGCGAGATGTTCCAGCAGATCGTCGCAGTCGGTGCCGATGCGTACACGACAGGCAGCAAGACGATCGGCTCGGTGCTGATCGAGCGCATGAAGATTGCCGGCGCGTAGGCCGGCGCGTCGCGGCATTGCGGTCGGCGTCGTTGCCGATGCCGTCACGATCGAGCGGGTAAATCCCGGTCGGCGCGAGAGCTGCGCTTCCTAGAATCCGCCGCATTCCAGCCACCGCGCCTTGCGAGGAGACTTCATGCAGCGACGCTCATTCATCCACAAGACCGGCATGGCCGGGGTGCTCGCTGCCGGCGTGGCGCCGGCCGTCGTTCACGCCCAGGCCACCATCCGCTGGCGCCTGGCCTCGAGCTTCCCCAAGTCGCTCGACACGATCTTCGGTGCTTCCGAGGTCTTCGCGAAGAAGGTCAGCGAGCTCACCAGCGGCAAGTTCCAGATCTCGACGCATGCCGCTGGCGAGCTGATGCCCGCGTTCGGCGTCGTCGACGGCGTCCAGAACGCCACGGTCGAGGTGGCGCACACGGCGCCCTACTACTTCTTCGGCAAGGACCCGGTGTTCGCGCTCGGCTGCGCGATCCCGTTCGGCCTCAACTCGCGCCAGATGACAGCATGGATGGTCGAAGGCAACGGCCTGAAGCTGATGCGCGAGTTCTACGCCAAGTACAACATCATCAACTTCCCCGCGGGCAACACCGGCGCGCAGATGGGTGGCTTCTTCAGGAAGGAGATCAAGTCGATCGCCGACATGAAGGGCCTGAAGTTCCGCATCGGCGGCTTCGGCGGCAAGGTGATCGAGCGCATCGGCGGCGTGCCGCAGAACATTCCCGGCGGCGAGATCTACCAGGCGCTCGAGAAGGGCACGATCGACGCGGCCGAGTGGGTCGGCCCGTACGACGACCTGAAGCTCGGCCTGTACAAGGTCGCGCCCAACTACGCCTATCCGGGTTGGTGGGAAGGCGGGCCCCAGCTCGACCTGTTCATCAACACCAAGTCGTTCGAAGGGCTCTCGGCGGAATACAAGGCTGTGATCGAGGCATCGGCCGCCGTCGCCCACATCGACATGCAGGCCAAGTACGACGCCCGCAATCCGGCGGCGCTGAAGACTTTGGTCGGCGGCGGCACCAAGCTGTTCCGCTTCCCGAAGGACATGATGGATACCGCGTTCAAGGAAGCCATGGCGC
>JAYTHL010000211.1:0-5445 GCA_043732605.1 Rhizobacter sp.
GCTTCGGCGGCTGAGCGTCCTTCAGCCGTGCGCGCTCGCGAGCGTGCCGCGCGCCCAGGCGCTCAGGGAATCGACCGCGAAGACGAGCAGGAACATCGCGATCAGCAGTGTCGCCGCCTGCGCCTGCTGGAAGATCGAGAGATGGAAGTAGAGCAGCTGGCCGAGGCCGCCGGCGCCGACGAAGCCGAGCACCGCGGCCATGCGGATGTTCATCTCGAGCCGATAGAGCGCGTAGGCGACGCCTTGCGCCGTGACCAGCGGCAGCGTCGCGTAGGCGAACGCGGCGAGCCGCCCGGCGCCAGCGTCGCGCAGGGCGCGCTCGGGCAGCGGCGGCACGTTCTCGAGGCTCTCGGCGTAGAGGCGGCCGAGCACGCCGGTGGTGTGCAGCGCGAGCGCGAGCGTGCCGGCGAAGGGGCCGAGGCCGGCCGCGATCACCATCAGCGCGGCCCACACCAGCTCGGGGACGCTGCGCAGCAGGTTGAGCACGAAGCGCGCGGCCAGGCGCGGCGCGAGCCCGAACCGGCCCGCGGCCGGCAACGCGAGCACGCCACCGCCGACGACCGCGAGCAGCGTGCCGATGGCCGCGACCGCGAAGGTCTGCAGCGCGCCCCACGCCGCCTTGGCGACGAACGCAGGCGTGAGGTCGGGCGGAAAGAACTCGCGCACGAACTTGGCCATGAGGCGCATCGATTCGTCGCTGAAGAGCTGGCGCCAGTCGACCGCGAGATAGGCGAAGCTTGCGACGACGGCGGTGATCAGCGCGGCCGTGAGCGCGATGCACGCCCAGCACGGCTCGAGCCGGGTCGGTGGCGACGCCGGACGGATCGACGCGGCGCTCACGCCAGCACCTTGCGGATCACGACGCTCAGCGCATCGGCGACGAGGACGAGAAAGAGGAAGGTGACGAGGATCGTGCTCGCCTCGCCGCCGTTGAGCATCTTCATCGACTGGTCCATCAGCTGGCCGAGGCCGCCGGCGCCGACGAAGCCCATCACCACCGAGGCGCGCACCGCGCATTCCCAGCGATATACCGTGTACGACGCGAGCTCCTGCGCTGCGCCGGGCACGAGCGCGTAGAACAGGGCACCGAGGCGCGGGCTGCCGGCCTCGAGCAGCGCACGTGCGGCCCGGGTGTCGCCCGACTCGAGGATCTCGGTGTAGACCTTGCCGAGCATGCCGCCGTAGGTGACAGCGAGCGCGAGCACGCCGGCACCCGGGCCGAGGCCGAGGGCGCGCACGAAGACAAGCGCCCACACGACTTCGGGGATCGCGCGCAGCACGGTGAGCAGGCCGCGCGCGGCCGTCCGCACGACGACGCCGAGACCGCGGCCCGGGCCGGGCCCGATCCGCGAGACCGCGAGCGCGCGCGTCGCGACGATCGCGAGCGGCACCGCGATCACGATGGCGAGGGCGATGCCGGCGGTCGCGATCGCGAGCGTCTCGAGCGTCGCCCTGGCGAGCAGGGCGAGGAAGTCGGGCGCGGTCGACGGCGGCAGGAAGCCGGCGAGGAAGTTCGCCATCACCTGCAGGTTGCCCGGCTCGAACAGCAGCCACGGCCGGAAGTCGGCGAGCGCGAGCAACGGCCAGAGGACCGCGACGACGACGACGAGCGCCGTGAGCCGCGAGCGTGCTGCCGGATCGCGCAGCGGTGGCGCGAGCGCCGGCGCGGCGAGCGCGCTCACTGGCATCCGGGCCGTGCCAGCGCGACGACGTTGCCCGAACGCAGATCGGCGATCGGCTCGACGCCCTGCTCGGGCAGCACGCGGCCTTCGGTCGCATAGAGCTCGTGCAGCATCGCGCGCGTCACGGCCACGGTCGGCCGGTCGAAGACGATGGCGCCGGCCTTCATGCCGATCGTGCGCGGGAACCACTTCAACGCCAGATCGACGGCATGCAGCGACGCGACCAGCGTCGCGCCGCCCGATGCACTTGCCTCGACGAGCGCGCCGACGCTCTGGTCGGCCAGAGTCGGGTCGAGCGCCGACACCGGCTCGTCGGCGAGCAGGTAGTCGGGCCGCTGGTAGAGGACGCGGGCGATGCCGACGCGCTGCAGCTGGCCGCCCGAGAGGCGATCGCAGCGGTCGAAGACGCGGTCGCCGAGATCGAGGCGCGCGAGTGCTTCGCGTGCGCCTTCGGCATCGCTCGGCACGAGCAGCGACACGAGCCCCTTCCAGGTCGGCCACGCGCCCAGGCGTCCGGCGAGGACGGCGGTGACGACGCGCAGGCGCGGCGGGATCGGCGCGCTCTGGTGGACGACGCCGATGCGCGCACGCAGCCGGCGCAGTCCGCCCGCGCCGAGCTGCCACGGGTCGACGCCGTCGATCTCGATCCGTCCCTCGGTCGGCCGCAGCGACGTCCCGAGGACGCGCACCAGCGTCGTCTTGCCCGCGCCCGACGGCCCGATCACGGCGACGCGCTCGCCGCGTGCGAGCGCGAGCGACACGCCCTTGAGCGCGCGGTGACCGTTGGCGTGGACGAAGCCGACGCCGTCGAGGTGCACGTCGCCTGGCATGCGATCGGCGACTACTTGACGAGCCCGGCCGAACGTGCGGCCGATTCGATGCCGTCGTAGTTCGAGTTCTGCGTCGGCACGAACTTCGAGGCGCGCTGCAGGTCCATGATCTCCTTCATCGCCGGCTGCGACGGATCGAGCTTCAGGAACGCGTCGGTGAGCTTCTTGGTGAGCGCCGGATCGAGGCCGGGGCGCACGGTCCAGTTGTAGTCGAAGTAGGGCGGCGTGATCGCCAGCACGCGGACCTTCTCGGCGTTGGGGTTCTTGCTCTCGACCAGCTTGTCCATCACCGAGGCGTTGAGCACGCCGGCCTCGGCGCGGCCGGCAGCGACGAAGGCGACGGTCGCATCGTGTGCGCCCGAGAACGCGACCGACTTGAAGTCGCGCTCGGGGTCGATGCCGGCCTGCATCAGGTAGTAGCGCGGCATCAGGCTGCCCGAGGTCGACGAGGGCGCGCCGAAGGCGAAGGTCTTGCCCTTCAGGTCGGCGAGCGTCTTCGCGGTGCTGTTCATCGGCACGATGAAGCGGCTCGTGAACTTCGCGTCCTCCGCACGCTGCACGATCGGCACGACGCCGCCGTTGGTGCGCAGCCGTGCCTGCACGTAGGTGAAGCCGCCGAGCCAGGCGAGGTCGAGCTTGTTCGTCGCCAGGCCTTCGACGACGGCGGCGTAGTCGGTGACGGGGATGAACTGCACGTCCATCCCGGTCTCCTGCTTCAGGTAGTCGCCGAGCGGCTTGAACTTGCGCTGCAGCTCGGTCGGCGCTTCGTCGGGGATTGCCGAGACGCGCAGCACGCCGCCCTGGGCGAGCACGGCAGGCGCGGACGCGATGCCGGCGACGAGCGCGGCACCGGCGAGAAGCGATCGGAGGAGGGACATGACGAGAGCCTTTCTTGCGATGTCAGCGCGCCGCGGCGGTGCGAAAGCCCGCGAAGACGTCGCTGCGGTCCGGGGTGAAGAAGTTGCGGTAGGCGCGGTCGTGCAGACGGTCGTGGGTCGCGAACGACCCGCCGCGCAGCTCGCGATGATCGCCGAACCACGGCGCCGAGTAGTCGTGGTACGGCCCGGCGACGAATCCGGGATGCGGCTCGAAGGCGCTCGCCGTCCATTCCCAGACGCTGCGGCCCCAGGAGAGGCGCGGGTCGGCTGCAGCGTGCTCGCGCTCGGCCGCGCCCGGCAGGCGGCGGCCGGCCCAGCGCGCCCAGGCCTCGGCTTCGAAGGCGTTGACGTGGATCACCGGCGCGTCGGGCTCGAGCGCGATCCAGCGGTCGAACCAGCGCTGCTGCCATCGGCCGTCCTGGCTGCGACGCCAGCGCTCGGGCCGGGCGCGCGCCTGACGGCGTCGCCACGCGCCGGCGTCGCCGGGCCACCACGCCGGCGCGTCGTAGCCGCCCGCGTCGACGAAGCGCTCGAACTGCGCGTTCGTCACCGGCGCGGCGTCGATCTCGAACGGCGCGATGCGTACGCGCCGGCGCGGGCTCTCGTTGTCGAACGAGAAGCCGGGAGCGTGCGGATCCCGGCCGAGCTCGACGTCGCCGCCGGAGATCTCGATCGGCTCCGAGGCGGGCATCGCGGCGAGCGCGAGCCCGTCCGGCGCCGGCCAACCGAGCGTCGCGCGCAGCCAGGCGAACGCCTCGCCGTGCATGTCTTCGTGAAAGAGGGCGAGGCGGTGGAAGTAGGTCGCCTTGTCGTCATCCGCGGCAGGGATCGCGTCGATGCAGGCCTCGAGCTGCTCGGCCATTCGGGCGGCGAGTCCATCGCGACCCGGCATCGGCGCGGTCCAGCGATCGTCGTGCGCCAGCCGCGACGAATCGAAGATCGCGTCGGGTCCGGCGATGCGCGCCGGCCGCCCGGCGCCGACGCGGCCGTCGGCGTCGACGCGATGCGGTCCGCGCAGGATCCAGAACTCGGCGAACCAGGCGAGGTGGCCGAGCTCCCAGACGACCGGATTGACGCCAGCCTGCCGCGGCACGCGCCAGTCGTCGCGATCGAAAGTGCGCGCGAGCGTCGTCGCGCGACTGTCGCGCAGGGCGGTCGCGAGCGCGGCGCCGGAGAGGCGGCGCGGATCAGCGTCCATGTCGATCGGCCGATCGCGTGCGTGACATCATGGGCCGATGCACGTCGCGTCCCAGCCGATGCCGCGGGTGACGATCGTGTCGCCAGCCCTCGCCGCGGCCAACAACGGCAACTGGCACACCGCCGCGCGCTGGCGACGCTTTCTCGCCCCCGTCGCCGACGCGACGATCGCGAGCAGCTGGTGCGAGGACGACGATGCCGATGTCCTGATCGCGCTGCACGCCCTGCGTTCGGCCGACTCGACCGCACGCTGGCGGCAGCATCGGCCCGCAGCGCCGCTGGTGCTCGTCCTGACCGGCACCGACCTGTACCGCGACCTCGACGTTGACCCGCAAGCACGACATTCGGTCGAGTGTGCCAGCCGCGTCGTCGTGCTGCAGGAGGCCGGGCTGGCGCGGCTCGACGCGGTGGCGCGCGCCAAGGCGGTCGTGATCGTGCAGTCGGCGTCCGCGCTGACGATGCGGCGCACGGCGGCCGATCCAGACTTCGTCGCCGTCGGCCACCTGCGCGACGAGAAGGATCCGCGCACGCTGATGCGCGCCGCGCGTCTGCTCGTCACCTTGGCCGAGACGCCGACGATCGCGCACATCGGCGCCGCGCTCGATCCGGCGCTCGCCGACGCGGCGCGCGCGACGATGGCCGACTGCCCCGCCTATCGCTGGCTCGGCCCGTTCTCGCACACCGCGGCCCGGCGCGCGATCGCGAGCGCCCGGGCGCTGGTGCACACGAGCCGGATCGAAGGCGGCGCCAACGTCGTGATCGAGGCGATCCGGTCCGGCGTGCCGGTGCTGGCGAGCGACATCGACGGCAACATCGGCCTGCTCGGAGCCGACTACGACGGTTATTTCCCGGTCGGCG
>JAYTHL010000212.1:0-5440 GCA_043732605.1 Rhizobacter sp.
CGATGCGCGGCTGGATGCGCTGCACGACGGCGTCGGCCTGGTCGCGCAGGCGCTGCACCGCGGTTTGCGTCTCGTCGGCGATCTTGTCGGCGGCGGCGCCCGGCGTCGGGGAGTCGGAGGTCATCGTGGCCATGGAGTTCTCGCTGCTGTTCGTGAGGGACGGTTCACCCGCCCGTGAATCTACAACGTTAGGGGCCCTCGATCGCGGGGGATGTGGGACAAGCAGGGAGACGCCGGTAAGACAGCGCCGACGCAGCGCCTCGCGCCTGAATATCATCGCCCTTTCGCCGCAGCCCCGGGCGCGCTCCCCATGTCGATCGTCGAGCTGGCGCTCAAGCGCCCCTACACGTTCATCGTGATGGCGATGCTAATCGTCCTGGCGACGCCATTCGCGCTGCTCAACATGGCGACCGACATCTTCCCGGAGATCAACATCCCGGTGATCTCGATCGTCTGGAACTACAACGGGCTGCCGGCGCAGGAGATGGGTCAGCGCATCTCGGCGCAGAACGAGCGCAGCCTGACGACGACGGTGAGCGACATCGAGCACATCGAGTCGACCTCGCTGGCCGGCATCGCGATCATCAAGGTGTTCTTCCAGCCGACGGCCAACATCCAGACCGCGCTCGCGCAGGTCGTCGCGGTCGAGCAGGCCCAGCTGCGGCAGCTGCCGCCCGGGATCACGCCGCCGCTCGTCATCAAGTACTCGGCGTCGAGCATCCCGGTCGTGCAGCTGGGCCTGTCGAGCCCGACGCTGCCGGAGCAGCAGCTCTTCGACGTCGCGGTGCAGACGCTGCGGCCGCAGCTCATCACGATCCCCGGCGTCGCCGTGCCGTTTCCGTACGGCGGCAAGAACCGGCTGATCTCGGTCGACCTCGACATGCAGGCGCTGCAGGCTCGCGGACTGGCGCCGGCGGACGTGGTCAACGCGGTCAACCTGCAGAACCTGATCCTGCCGTCGGGCACCGCGAAGTTCGGATCGACCGAGTACACGGTGCGCATGAACGGCTCGCCCGAGGTGCTCGCCGGCCTCAACGACCTGCCGGTGAAGACCACCAACGGCACGACGACCTATCTCAAGGACGTCGCCTACGTGCGCGACGGCTTCTCGCCGCAGACCAACATCGTGAGGAAGGACGGCGCGCGCGGCGTGCTGCTCTCGGTGCTGAAGAACGGCGGCGCGTCGACGCTCGACATCGTCGCCAACCTGAAGGCGCTGCTGCCGCGCGTGCAGACCATCCTGCCGTCCGACGTCAAGGTGACGCCGCTCTTCGACCAGTCGGTGTTCGTGAAGGCGGCGGTGCAGGGCGTCGTCGTCGAGGCGCTGATCGCGGCCGGCCTCACCGCCGTGATGGTGCTTCTCTTCCTCGGCAACTGGCGCTCGACGCTGATCATCGCGCTGACGATCCCGCTCTCGATCCTGGCCTCGATCCTGGTCCTGCAGGCGCTCGGCGAGACGCTCAACCTGATGACGCTCGGTGGCCTCGCGCTCTCGGTCGGCATCCTGGTCGACCAGGCGATCGTCACGATCGAGAACATCGAGAGGCACCTGCATCTCGGCAAGCCCCTACACGACGCGATCATCGTCGGCGCCGGCGAGATCGGCGTGCCGGCGTTCGTGTCGACGCTCGTCGTCTGCATCGTCTTCGTGCCGATGTTCTTCCTCTCCGGCGTGGCGCGCTTCCTGTTCGTGCCGCTCGCCGAGGCGGTCGTGTTCGCGATGATCGCGTCGTACATCCTCTCGCGAACGCTGGTGCCGACGCTGGTGATGCTGCTGATGCGCGGCTCGCACGGCGAGAACGCACAGGCCGGCGGCAAGCCGAGCCTTCTGCAACGCGTCTACCGAGGCTTCGACGCGCGCTTCGAGCGCGTGCGCGCCGCCTACACGATCGCGCTCGCGTCGCTGCTCGAGAAGCGCGGCGTGTTCGGCGTCGGCTTCCTCGTCTTCTGCGTGCTCTCGTGCGGCCTCTATCCGGTGCTCGGCCGCGACTTCTTCCCGAGCGTCGACGCCGGCCAGATCCGGCTTCACATGCGCGCGGCGACCGGCACGCGGATCGAGGAGACCGCGCGCCTGGCCGACGACGTCGAGGCGGCGATCCGCGAGCTCGTACCGAAGGACCAGCTCGAGACCATCCTGGACAACCTCGGCGTGCCGAACAGCGGCATCAATCTGTCGTACAGCAACGCCGGCACGATCGGCACGCTCGACGGCGAGATCTCGCTCTCGCTGAGGCAAGGGCACGCGCCGACCGAGTCGTTCGTCAACGCGCTGCGCGCCGAGCTGCCCAGGCGATTCCCCGGCGTCGAGTTCTTCTTCCAGCCCGCCGACATCGTCACCCAGATCCTGAACTTCGGCCTGCCGGCGGCGATCGATGTCCAGCTCACCGGCAACAACCTCGAGGCCAACGCGCGCATCGCCGCCGACCTCGTCAAGAAGATCAAGCAGATTCCCGGCGCCGTCGACGCCCACGTGCACCAGCGCCTCGACGCGCCCGCCGTCAACCTGCAGATGGACCGCACGCGGCTGCAGCAGATGGGCCTGTCGGCGCAGAACGTCGGCCAGAACGTGCTGGTCTCGCTCTCGGGCAGCTCGCAGACCGCGCCGGCGTTCTGGCTCAACCCGCAGAACGGCGTCGTCTATTCGATCGCCGTGCAGGCGCCGCAGTACCGCGTCGATTCGCTCGATGCCCTGCTCAACGTGCCGGTCACCGGCACCGGTGCGGGCGCGGTGCCCGCCACCGTGAACGGCGCGCCGGGCGCCGGCTCGACCCAGCTCCTCGGCAACCTCGTCGAGGCGACCTCGGCGCGCCAGCCGGCGATCGTCTCGCGCTACAACATCCTGCCGGCGGTCGACGTCTACGTGAGCGTGCAGGGCACCGACCTCGCCAGCGTCGCCTCTCAGGTGCAGGCGCTCGTCGACGAGGCGCGGCCGACGCTGTCGCGTGGCAGCCAGATCGTGCTGCGCGGCCAGGTCCAGACGATGAAGGCGTCGTTCATCGGCCTGGGCGTCGGCTTGGGTGTGGCAATCGTGCTCGTCTATCTGCTGATCGTCGTCAACTTCCAGTCGTGGATCGACGCGGTGATCATCGTCGCCGCCCTGCCGGCCGCGCTCGCCGGCATCGCCTGGATGCTCTTCATCACCGGCACGACGCTCTCGGTGCCGGCGCTCACCGGCGCGATCATGACCATGGGCGTCGCGACCGCGAACAGCATCCTGCTGATCTCGTTCGCGCGTCAGCGCCAGCAGGAAGGCGCGGCGCCAGCGGTCGCCGCGCTCGACGCCGGTGCGACGCGCATCCGTCCGGTGCTGATGACGGCGCTGGCGATGATCATCGGCATGATCCCGATGGCGCTCGGCCTCGGCGAAGGCGCCGAGCAGAACGCGCCGCTCGGCCGCGCGGTCATCGGCGGCCTGCTGTTCGCGACCGTGTCGACGCTGCTTTTCGTGCCCGTCGTCTTCGCCGCCGTCCACGACCGGCTCGCCCGCCGCCACGACGCCCGCCATGCCCGCGCCGGTCACGGTGCGGCGCCGGCACACGTCCTGCAGGAGACCTGAACGATGGCCGACGACGCCCCCGCCCGCCCGACCCCCGAATCGACCGTGACCGCGGCCGATCCGGCGACGAGAGCGCGTGTCGCCCGCGGCATGCGCATCGCCGTCGTCGTCGTGCTGGTGCTGCTCGCCGCCGGTGCCGGCCGCACCATCCTCGGCCGAATGGCCAACGCCAAGGTGCTCGAGGCCAACGTCTCCGCAGGTTCGGCGCAGTACGTCAAGACCACCTTCGCCCGCGCCGCGTCCGGCGGCCAGACGCTGTCGCTGCCCGGCTCGCTGCAGGGCGCGCAGCAGGCGCTGCTGGCGGCGCGCTCGGCCGGCTACGTCAAGCGCTGGACCAGGGACATCGGCGCCCACGTCGAGAAGGGCGAGCTGCTCGCCGAGATCGAATCGCCCGAGATCGACCAGCAGCTCTCGCAGGCCGTCGCCGCACGTCAGCAGACCGCGGCGACCGTCGCGCTCGCCCAGAGCACGGTCGATCGCTGGGAGGCGCTGCGCAAGAAAGACGTCGTCTCGCAGCAGGAGCTCGAGGAGAAGCGCAGCGGCTCGACCCAGGCCGTCGCCAACCTCGCTGCCGCCGACGCCAACGTCAGCCGCCTGCGCCAGCTGCAGGGCTTCACGCGCGTGACGGCGCCGTTCTCCGGCGTCATCACGCGCCGCAACGTCGACGTCGGCGACCTGATCGATTCCGGCGGCAAGACGCTGTTCGTGCTGACGCAGATGGATCCGCTGCGCATCTATGTCAACGTGCCGCAGTCGTACGCGCAGCTCGTCAAGCCGGGGCAGAGGGTCGTCGTCACGCAGTCGGAGCTGCGCGGCAAGACCTTTTCGGGCGAGGTCGCGCGGACGGCGGCGTCGATCGACGCGTCGACGCGGACGATGCAGGTCGAGATCGCGCTGCGCAACCAGGGCGGCGTGCTGCTGCCGGGCGCGTACGT
Source organism: Rhizobacter sp. (assembly GCA_043732605.1). Classification (GTDB taxonomy): domain Bacteria; phylum Pseudomonadota; class Gammaproteobacteria; order Burkholderiales; family Burkholderiaceae_C; genus Schlegelella_A. The sequence continues at coordinate 4,492 of JAYTHL010000212.1, forward strand.
CAACGTCGACCTGCCGCTCGCGGGCAGCAACACGCTCGTCGTGCCGACCAACGTGCTTCTCTTTCGCGCCGAAGGCACGCGCGTCGCGGTCGTCGACGGCGCGAGCAAGATTCATCTGAAGCCGGTGACGCTCGGTCGCAACCTCGGCGAGACGATCGAGGTCGTCGACGGCGTCGGCACGGGCGACCGGCTGGTCGTCAATCCCACCGACTCGCTGGCCGAAGGGGACACGGTCGCGCTGAGCGCGGCCGACGACGCGGCCGCGAGCGCCGCCGGCCGCCAAGGCCGGGCGACCTCGTCGCCGCGCACCGCGCCGTGATCGCGGCGTCGTCGCGTCGCGCTGCGGCGCTGGTCGTCGTCGCCGCGCTCGCCGGCTGCGTGTCCGGCCCCAACTACGTCCGCCCGCCGGTCGAGACGCCACCGGCCTGGAAGCTCGAGGCGCCGTGGCGCACGGGCACGCCCGCCGACGCGATGCCGAAAGGCCCGTGGTGGCAACGCTTCGGCGATCGCCGCCTCGACGCGCTGCAGCAGCAGGCGCTCGCGCAGAGCCCGACGCTCGCGCTCGCGAGCGCGCGGCTGCAGCAGGCGCGCGCCGTCGTCTCGGCGACGTCGGCCGGTCTCCTGCCGAACGTCAGCGCCAATCTGCGCGTGGCGCGCCAGCGCATCTCGGCGAATCGTCCGCTGAGCCGCTACGACTCGCTCAACTTCGAGACTGTGCAGAACGATGTGCTGCCCTCGCTCACGGTGAGCTACGAGTTCGATCTCGCCGGCCGCATCCAGCGCACGGTCGAAGGCGTGCGCGCGAGCGCCGAGCAGGCCGCGGCCGACTTCGAGAACACGCGCCTGCTGCTCGGCACCGACCTCGCGACCGCCTACTTCAACCTGCGCGCGATCGACATCGAGATCGACGTCGTCGGCCGCTCGATCGACCTGCAGCGCCGCTCGCTCG
>JAYTHL010000213.1:0-1545 GCA_043732605.1 Rhizobacter sp.
CGGCACCGTGCCGACCACCGAGATGATCGGCGCGCTGCGTGCCGACCAGTGGCTCGAGAACCATCCCGAGACCGACACCGCGACGCGGCAGGCCATCAAGCGCCAGGTGCGCGACGCGTTCTACACCGACACCGACGCGTGGAAGGACAGCGTCGTCGCGCAAGGCGTCGACGCTGCCTTCGGCGCGCTGCGCGGCCTCGGCGGCGGCTGAGACCGGCGTGTCGCTCGCGTTGGCCGGGCCCTGCGACCGCGCCATCGCGACAGCCGCGGCCGGCGGCAGCACGACCCATCCGCGCGGCACGCTCGCCGCGACGATCCTCGGCTCCGGCCTCGCGTTCACGCGGACGCGCCGTCGGCACGTGGGCCGCGGCCGGCGCAGTCACGGGCGCGATCGGACCGCTCGCCGGCGGTTGGCTGGCCGACGCCGTCGGCTGGCGCTCGATCTTCCTCATCAACTCGCCGCTGGCCGCGGCATCGGCGTGGCTCGGCTGGCGCTACGTCGGCGAAAGCCGCAGCGGCGACGCCGCGCCACTCGATGTCGGCGGCGCGCTGCTCGCGACAGCCGGGCTCGGCGCCCTCACTTACGGCTTGACGCTGGTCGCTGCGCGCAACGGCGGCGCGACGGCATCGGGCCTTCTCGGCGGCGACGCCGCGGGACTGGCATCGGTGCTCGCAGGCATCGTCCTGCTCGCGGCGTTCGTCGCGCTCGAAGCCCGCCTCGGCGCGCGCGCGATGATGCCGCTCGCACTCTTCGGCGCGCGCAGCTTCGTCGGCGTCAGCCTGCTCACGTTTTTCCTCTACGCTGCGCTCGGCGGCATGCTCGTGCTGCTGCCCTATCTGCTGATCCGCGACGGCGGCTACTCGGCCGCGGCGGCCGGGGCGGCGCTGCTGCCGCTGCCGGTCGCGATGGGCCTCGGCTCGCGTGCGGCCGGGCGGCTGGGCGAGTGCGTCGGCCGTGCGTGCGCCAGCGCCTCGTCGCGCGAGAGCTCGCCGTCGCGCCGGCCGAGCACGCCGGCGGCAGCGCCGCTCGAGGTCGCGAGCGCCTCGAAGCCGAGCTTGGTGAGCAGCACGGCCGAGCCGGCGTCGAAGGCGTTGGCGATGACGAAGGCACGCGGTCCGTCGTGCAGGGCGCGCAGGCGCAGGGCTTTGTCGGTGGGCGTGAGGCTCATGTCGAAGGATCGTAGCGGGTCACATGTCACGCGTCGTCGCCGAGCACCGACCAGCCGTGGCTGCCGAGGTCGAGGCTCGCGGCGTCGCCCGCCGCGAGCACGCTGCCGAGATCGGCCGAGACGACGAAGATCTCGCCGAGCACGGTGACGAAGGTCGACTCGCGCACCGATCCGAGGTAGGCCGTCTTGGCGACCGTCGCGGCGAGCGGACCAGCGCCTTCGGGCATCACCCGCCACGCCTCGGGCCGGATCGCGAGCTGCACCGGGCCCGGTGCTGGCGCCTGTGTCGGGCGCAGGGCGAGCGGCCCGAGACGCAGCGTGCCGTCGGCGGTCGCCGTCGCGTCGAAGAGCATCGCCTCGCCCATGAAGCTCGCGA
>JAYTHL010000214.1:0-1541 GCA_043732605.1 Rhizobacter sp.
GCGACAACCAGCACGCGCGCCGGCGCCGCGGCATCGACGGGCACGGACACGCGCACGCCGTCGCTGGCGTCGTCGTTGGCGAGGATCGCCATCCGCTCGGGCTCGACCGCCGGCCCGGCCGCGCTGCCAATCTCGACCGGCGTCGTGCCGAAGACATAGGCGAAGGCGTTGTGCCCCGGCGGCAAGGCGACGTCGAACGACGTCCCTGCCGGCAGCGTCAGATCGAGCACGATCGGCTCGGTCGTCGGCCGCGCCACCGCGCCGGCGTGGCCGTCGCTCTCGCCGGCGATGACGCGCACGTGCACGCCCGCGGCGGTCGTGTAGTCGGGCACCGCCGAGGGCGCGATGTCGCGGTACGCGGGCGCGCTCATCTTGTCGGCCGCGGCGAGATTGACCCAGAGCTGGAAGCCTGCCATCCGGCCTTCCTCCTGCTCGGGCATCTCCGAGTGCAGGATGCCGCGGCCGGCCGTCATCCACTGCACGCTGCCCGGCTCGAGCAGGCCGACGTTGCCGACGCTGTCGCGGTGGCGCATGCGGCCCTCGAGCATGATCGTCACGGTCTCGAAGCCGCGGTGCGGATGCTCGGGAAAGCCGCCGACGTAGTCGCTCGCCGCGTCGCTGCCGAACGCGTCGAGCATCAGGAAGGGATCGAGCCGGCGCTGCAGCGGCTGGGTCAGCACGCGCGTGAGCTTGACGCCGTCGCCGTCGCCGTCGGACGTGGGCTGGCCGCGGACGACGCGCTCGACGCCGCGGGAACGGAAGGCTGGGGCGTTGGTGTTCATGCCCGTCATTTGGCGACGCCCCGCCCGGCCGCAAGCCGCGGACCTTTCAACGCTGGCTTCAATCGCGTCGAATGCCGCCCGATCGCCGGACGAGGTGTAATAGGCGTCCCTCCAATCTCGACGGATGTCCCCATGAAGCTCTATTACAGCCCCGGTGCCTGCTCGCTCTCGCCGCACATCACCCTGATCGAGTCCGGCCTCAAGTTCGAGCCGGTCATGACCAGCACCAAGACCCACAAGCTGCAGGACGGCACCGACTACTACACGATCAACCCGAAGGGCTACGTGCCGCTGCTCGAGCTCGACGACGGCCAGCGCCTGGCCGAAGGCCCGGCGATCGTCCAGTACATCGCCGACCAGGTTCCGGGCAAGAAGCTCGCCCCCGCCAACGGCACCATGGCTCGTGCGCGCCTGCAGGAGTGGCTCACGTTCATCGGCACCGAGCTGCACAAGAGCTACAGCCCGCTCTTCAATCCGGCGACGCCGGAGGAGTACAAGACGACGGTCAAGGCCAAGCTGGCCGACCGCTACAAATGGGTCGACGCGCAGCTCGAAGGCAAGGACTACCTGCTCGGCAGCGACTTCAGCGTCGCCGATCCCTACCTCTTCACCGTCACGAACTGGGCCCAGCACGTCGGCGTCGACATCTCGGCGTTCAAGAACGTCGGCGCCTTCATGCAGCGGATGGCGGCGCGGCCTGCGGTGCAGGAAGCGATGAAGGCCGAAGGCCTGCTGAAGTAGGCATCGGGATGCGGGCCG
>JAYTHL010000215.1:0-1533 GCA_043732605.1 Rhizobacter sp.
GCGGGCGCGCAGGCCCTGCGTCCTCAGTTCAGCGTGCCGACGGTGCCCGAGCCGTTGCTCGCCGCGCCGGCGGCAGGTGCGGCAAGCTGGGCCTGCTGCTGTTCGTACATCGCCTGGAAATTGACTTCCGACAGCACCACCGGCGGAAAGCCGGCGCGCGTGCACACGTCGGAGACGATCGCGCGCAGATACGGATAGACGATGCCGGGGCAGGCGATGCCGAGGATCGGCTGCAGCTGCTCCTGCGGGATGTTGCGGATCTCGAAGATGCCGCCCTGCTTCGCTTCGACCAGGAACAGCGTCTTGTCGTTGATCTTGGTCGTGACCGTGGCCATCACCGTGACCTCGTAGATGCCGTCGCTGATCGGCTCGGCGCCGAGCGTCAGGTTGATCTCGACCTGCGGCTGGCCTTGCTCGAGAAGGATCTGCGGCGAGTTCGGCTGCTCGAGCGACAGATCCTTCAGGTACATGCGCTGGATCTGGAACATCGGGGCGTTGGTGGGGGTGTCGTCGGCCATGCGGAACTCTCGGAATGCAGGGGTGGGTCGCCGCGAAGCAGCGAGGATGCGCCGCGGGCGCGGCGTGGGGCGGGAATTATCGCGTGCCGGCCAGGAGCGGCTCGAGCTCGCCGCGCCGGTCGAGCGCGACCAGATCGTCGCAGCCGCCGACGTGCGTGTCGCCGATGAAGATCTGCGGCACGGTCCAGCGCTGCGTCACGCGGATCATTTCCTCGCGCTCGGCCGGCGTCTCGTCGACACGGATCTCGTCGATCGCCTCGACCCCGCGCTGCTTCAGGAGCGCCTTGGCGCGAATGCAGAACGGGCAGGAGCCGGTGCTGTACATCTTGACCGCTTGCATCGAGGTCCTAGGCTGTCTTTTCGGTGGGCAGGTTGGCGGCGCGCCAGGCGACGAGGCCACCGGCCAGCGCTTGCGCGTTCTCGAAGCCGAGCTTCTTCAGGACCGCGACCGCGCGCCCGGCGCGCGCGCCGGTCGGGCAGACGACGACGAGCGGCAGCGCCTTGTTCTTCGGCAGGTCGCGCGAGGTCTCGAGCCCGGCCATCGGCACGCTCTTCGCGCCGACGGCGTGGCCGGCGGCGTACTCGGCCGGCTCGCTGACGTCGATCAGCACCGCCTTCTCGCGGTTGATGAGGCGCACGGCGTCGGCCGGCGAGAGCCGGGCGCCGCTGACGTTCTCGACCAGTGCCGGCCACAGCAAGAGCCCGCCGGAAACGAGCGCGGTGACGAAGAGGTACCAGTTGTCGAGGACGAAGCTCAAGGAGGTGACGGACCGCGAAGGCCGTTCCGGGGAAACGCGAATTATAGAATTCGCGCCTCTCCTCGCCGGCCCGGCCGGGCAAGGACCCGGAGTTGCCCCGGGACTTGCGGACATTCGCCACGACTGCGCGCCGATGCACAAACTCGTTCTCCTTCGCCACGGCGAATCGACCTGGAATCTCGACAACCGCTTCACCGGCTGGACCGACGTCGACCTGACACCCGCCGGCGTCGAGCAGGCACGCGGCGCCGGGCGGC
>JAYTHL010000216.1:0-5387 GCA_043732605.1 Rhizobacter sp.
GCACGACGCCGGCCTCGTGCCGCTCCTCGATGTGATAGTCGAATCGGGCACGGCGGTTCTCGGCGATCGACATCGTGGCGTGGGCAAGGGTCATCAGGAGAGCGAAGACGCGGCAGCTGCACGCGACTCCTACAATTTGGTGATTGTATGAAGCAGGTCAGGAAGTCGGTTCTTCTCTCGTACACCCCGCACGAGATCTATCAGCTCGTCGCCGATGTGGAGAAGTATCCGCAGTTCCTGCCCTGGTGCGAGCGCGCGGAGGTGCTGTCGCGCGACGAGCAGGGACAGACGGCGCGGCTGCACCTGTCCTACGCCGGCATCCGCCAGTCGTTCACGACCAGGAACACGCAGGTCGTCGACCGCTCGCTGCACATGGGGCTGGTTGACGGGCCGTTCTCGCTCCTCGACGGTCTCTGGCGCTTCGTGCCGCTTGCGCTTCCGGCGGGCAAGGACTCGGGTCGCGACGACGCCTGCAAGATCGAGTTCGAGCTGCGCTACGAGTTCGCCAACGCGGTGCTCGAGGTCGCGATCAGCCCGGTCTTCGACCGCATCGCCGACACCTTCGTCGACTCGTTCGTGCGTCGTGCCGAGCAGGTCTACGGGCCGCGCTAGCGACGCCGGTGAAGATCGCAGTCGCGTTCAGTCCCGGCCCGGGCGCGGCCCTGGAGCTGGCGCTGGAACTCCCCGAGGCGGCGACGGCGCTCGATGCGATTCGCGCTAGCGGCCTCGCCGAGCGGTTTCCCGACGTCGACATGGACGCTGCGACGCTCGGCGTGTGGGGCCGCGCCTGCGCGCCGGACACGCGCCTGCAGGAAGGCGATCGGGTCGAGGTCTACCGGCCTCTGAGGATGGATCCGAACGAAGCGCGACGCCTGAGGGCCAGGCAGACGCGGGAGCGCAAGCGCGCCTGAGCGGCGCTACTTGCAGTCGACGCTGATCACGTCCTTGGTGCGCTTGGTCTCGTCGGCGCGCTGCTTGTCGTCGAGGAATTCGCGTTCGCCGTTGGCGTTCGCGCGCGCCATGCGGATGCCGCTCTCGAGGGTCGTGAGCTGGGTCTTGGCGCGGGCGCAGTTCTCGGCCTTGGCCGCGGCGACGCGTTGCTCGTCGGCCTTCTGCTTGGCGGCGGCGTCGGTCTCGGCCTTCTTGCGCTTGGCTTCGAGCTCGGGATCGGCCATGCGCGGCACGAGCGCGCCGGACGCCGCGGCCGACGCCGGCGTGCCGCTCGAGACGATCGACACGGGCGCGTTGGGCGCCGGGCCGGCACGGCGCGACGCCGCGTTCGGCCGGGTCAGGATGTCGTGATCCGGCGTGCCGAGCGGAGGCGGCAGGTCGCTGTACTGGACATGGCCGCTCTTGTCCTTCCACTTCCACTGCGCTTCGGCGGGAAGGCTGAGGAGGGTCGCCGCGAGAAGGGCAAGCAGGGCCGCGAAAGGTCGAACCATGGTCGTACGCACTGCGTTGGAATTGGCCGGCAGTGTAGCGGCGCACCTGCGGCGGCGGCGGCACGCGCACCGGGCAAACCGGTACTTTGCACCTCCCTCCGTATAATTCGCTTTTGCGTCCGGAGCAATTCCCATGCGCCTTCTGGGCAAAGCGCTGACCTTCGACGACGTGTTGCTGGTTCCTGCGTTTTCGAGCGTCCTGCCGCGCGACACCGACCTCGCGACACTCCTTTCCCGCAACATCCGCCTGAACCTGCCGCTCGTGTCGGCGGCGATGGACACCGTCACCGAGGCTCGCCTGGCGATCGCCCTGGCGCAGGAGGGCGGCATCGGCATCGTCCACAAGAACATGACCGCGAAGCAGCAGGCTGCGGAAGTCGCGCGCGTCAAGCGCTACGAATCCGGCGTGCTGCGCGATCCGATCACGGTCACGCCCGAGATGTCGGTGCGCGAGGTGATCGCACTGGCCAAGGCGCGCGGCATCTCGGGATTTCCGGTGCTCCAGGACAAGGTCGTCGTCGGCATCGTCACCAATCGCGACTTGCGTTTCGAGACGCGTCTCGACGCTCCGGTCAAGGAGATCATGACGCCGCGCGACCGGCTCGTCACCGTGCGCGAGGGCGCGACGCTGGCCGAAGGCAAGGCGCTGATGCACCGCGAGAAGCTCGAGCGCGTCCTCGTCGTCAACGATGCCTTCGAGCTGCGCGGCCTGATGACCGTCAAGGACATCACCAAGCAGACGAGCTTTCCCAGCGCGGCGCGCGACGCCCACGGCAAGCTCCGCGTCGGTGCCGCGATCGGCGTCGGCGAGGGCACCGAGGAGCGCGCCGAGCTGCTCGTGCAGGCCGGCGTCGACGTGCTCGTCGTCGATACCGCGCACGGCCACAGCGCCGGCGTGATCGAGCGCGTGCGCTGGGTCAAGCGCAGCTTTCCGAATGTCGACGTCATCGCCGGCAACATCGCCACGGGCAAGGGCGCTCTCGACCTTGTCGAGGCCGGCGCCGATGCGGTCAAGGTCGGCATCGGCCCGGGCTCGATCTGCACGACCCGCATCGTCACCGGCGTCGGCGTGCCGCAGATGATGGCGATCGAGGCGGTCGCCAAGGCGATCTCCGGCAGCGGCGTGCCGCTGATCGCGGACGGCGGCGTGCGCTACTCGGGCGATCTCGCCAAAGCGATCGCCGCCGGCGCCGACACGGTGATGATGGGCGGCGCCTTCGCCGGCACCGAAGAGGCGCCGGGCGAGGTGATCCTGTTCCAGGGCCGAACGTACAAGAGCTACCGCGGCATGGGCTCGATCGGCGCGATGCAGCAGGGCTCGGCCGACCGCTACTTCCAGGAAGGCGAGGCAAGCGCGGCGGGCTCGGTCGGCGGCGCCAAGCTCGTGCCCGAAGGCATCGAAGGCCAGGTGCCGTACAAGGGATCGGTCGTCGGCATCGTCTTCCAGATGGGCGGCGGGCTGCGTGCGGCGATGCACTACTGCGGCTGCGCCAGCATCGCCGAGATGCACGAGAAGGCCGAGTTCGTCGAGATCACCTCGTCGGGCATCCGCGAGAGCCACGTCCACGACGTTCAGATCACCAAGGAAGCGCCGAACTACCGGGCCGAGTGACGGCGTACAATCTGGCCAGTTTTGAAACTTCTGGACAGAACATGCGCAGCGCCGGAATCTTCGAAGCCAAGCAGAAGTTCTCCCAGCTGATCGACGCGGTCGAGGCCGGCGAGGAGGTGCGCATCACGCGCCACGGCAAGGAGATCGTGCGCATGCTGCCGGTGCAGCGTGTCGTGATCAGCGATGAGCAGATCGAGCGGGAGTTGAAGGCGCTCGGCGAGCTGCAGTCGCGGATCAAGCCGGGGCCGGGCTGGAAGGAGCTTCGCGACGAAGGTCGCGAGTGAGCCATTCGGCCGTCGTCCTCGACGCGTCGGTGACGGCCACGTGGCTGCTGCCCGATGAAGCCTCGGAGGCGTCGCAGAAGGTCTTCGTCCGCATCCGCCGCGGCTCGCTCGTCGCCCACGCGCCCGAGCTCTGGCTCTGGGAGTGCGGCAACATCATCGCCAGCGGCGTCAAGCGCGACCGCATCACGCCGGCCGACGCGCTGCTGACCTGGAGCGTGCTCGACGCGATCCGCACCCGCGTCGAGCTGACCAGCCCGGCGCCGGCACAGGCGCGCGCCGCGCTGACGCTCGCGATGGACGACGGCCTGTCGCTCTACGCTGCCGCCTATCTGTGGCTGGCGCTGTCGCTCAAGGTGCCGCTGCTCTCGACCGACAAGGCGCTCGTGCGTGCTGCCTCCCGTCGTGCCGTGACGGTGGTCGGCCTCGAGGAGGTCGCGCAATGATCGGTCGCAACGCTCCGGTCGCGGTTGCTCGCCAGGCGGCGATGCCGTTCATCATGATCACGGTGCTGATCGACATGATGTCGATCGGCCTGATCGTCCCCGTCCTGCCGGCCCTCGTCGGCAGCTTCACGACGTCGCAGAGCGAGCAGGCCTGGTGGTACGGCGCGATCACCTTCGCCTTCAGCGTCGCGAACTTCTTCGCCTCGCCGCTGCTCGGCGCGCTCTCCGACCGCTTCGGCCGCAGGTCGGTGCTGCTGCTCGGCTTCTGCGGCCTCGCGATCAGCTTCTTCGGCACCGCGCTGTCGACGGCGATCTGGATGCTGATCGTCGTGCGCGTGCTGAGCGGCTCGATGCAGGCGACGGCGCTGGTCGCCAACGCCTACGTCGCCGACATCACGCCGCCCGAAGAGCGCGCACGCCGCTTCGGCCTGCTCGGCGCGATGTTCGGGCTCGGCTTCATCCTCGGCCCGGTGATGGGCGGATTGCTCGGCGCGATCGACCTGCGCCTGCCGTTCTTCGCGGCCGGCAGCCTCGCGCTCGTCAACCTGTTGTACGGCTGGTTCGTGCTGCCCGAGTCCTTGCCGGTCGAGAGTCGCCGCTCGTTCAACTGGCGCACAGCCTTCAATCCGATCAGCGCGCTGACCGAGCTCGGCCGGCTCGGCGGCATCGGCCGGCTGGTCGCGGTGATCGCCTGCACCGCGCTGTCGCAGTTCATGCTCTACACGACCTGGGTGCTCTACGCGACCTTCAAGTTCGGCTGGGGGCCGCGCGAGAACGGCTGGTCGCTGTTCGCGGTCGGCGTGATGTCGGCGCTGGTGCAGGGCGTGCTGCTCGGGCGCCTGCTGAAGCGCTTCTCGCCGCAGCGGCTGGCGATCGCCGGCCTGGTGTCGTCGACGCTCGCCTACATCGGCTGGGGGGCGGCGACCGAGGGCTGGATGATGTTCGCCGTCGTGTTCTGCAACGTCCTCGGGTTCACGGTCGCGGCGTCGATGCAGAGCATCATCTCGAGCGCTGCCGACGCCACCACGCAAGGCCGGACGATGGGCGCGGTGAGCGGCCTGCAAAGCCTGATGGCGGTGGTCGCACCGGTGATCGGCGCGCCGCTGCTCGGCATCGTGTCGCACCTGCCGCGCGGCGACTGGCGGATCGGCGCGCCGTTCTACTTCGGCGCGCTGGTCCAGGCCGTCGCGCTCGTCCTCGCCTGGACTCATTTCCACAATTCCCGCCGCAGTCGTCTCCACGCCGCCGGCGGCACTGCCTAGGGCCTGTCAGGGCTCCACCATGACGCACGACCGCATCCTCATCCTCGATTTCGGCTCGCAGGTGACCCAGCTGATCGCACGTCGCGTGCGCGAGGCGCACGTGTTCTGCGAGATCCATCCGAACGACGTCAGCGACGACTTCGTGCGCGAGTTCGCGCCGAAGGGCGTCATCCTCTCCGGCAGCCACGCCTCGACCTACGAGGAGCACGAGCTGCGCGCGCCCAAGGCGGTGTTCGAGCTCGGCGTGCCGGTGCTCGGCATCTGCTACGGCATGTTCACGATGGCCGTTCAGCTCGGCGGAGAGGTCGAGGCGGCGTCACACCGCGAGTTCGGCTATGCCGAGG
>JAYTHL010000217.1:0-1529 GCA_043732605.1 Rhizobacter sp.
TTCTGCGCGACCGTCGGCAAGGTCTCGACCAGCGACGTCGCATCGTCGGACAAGGTCCAGACTCCCCAGCTCACGAGCGACACGATCGCCACCAGTACCGCACCGGCGCCGGCGGCGCGCGGCACACGCCAGCGCTGGAGCCGGTCGACCACGGGCGCGAGCGCATAGCTGAAGATGACACCGAGCAGGATGGGCACGACGACCGCCTTGGCCCACTGCAGCGCGAACACGCTCGCCAGCACGGCGAGCACGACCAGCGACAGGCTGCGCACGTCGACCGGCATGTGCAGCAGCACGCGCTCCGGGTCCGAGGTCCTGGTCATGGCGCCGCTGCGCTCGCGGATAGCGTTGCCGGCGTCGCTGGCAACGTTGGGCTCGTCGGCCTCGAGAGCCTCTTCTGGCGGACGGTGGTCGCGGGTCATGTCGTGCTCATCGTGCGACGCGCTTGGCAAGCGTCGCGCCTGTCGCACGCGACGGGGTCGTGCTCAGTGCGTCGTCTCGCCGGGAACGGCGATGTAGTGGCGCGAGAGCTCCGGCGGGACGGGCGAGTCGAGCAAGGTGCACGAGAGGCGCAGTGCGTCGGCGGAGAGATCGGCCAGGCGCAGGCCGCGGCTCAGGGTCAGCGCCGTCGTCAGCCACGTGCGGACGATGACCGGCCGCTGCATCCACGAGAGCGTCTGCATCCGCGCCAGCGCCTCGACCATCGCCTCGGCGTTCGGCGCTTCCCAGGGCGGGATGTCGGCGTAGGGCTGCCAGGTCGCCATCACGCCGTCGTACCAGGCGCGGCCCGACTCGGCGGCCTCGCCGCCCGGCACCATGCGCGAGAGGAAGGCGGTGTAGCAGGCGACCGTCAGCACGTCCGACTCGAGCCACTCGGCGACTTCAACGCTGGTCTCCGGCCGGGCCGTGAGCGGCGAGACCTCGCCGAGGCCGCGGCGCATCGTCAGCCAGTGCAGCCGGTCGATCGGCCGGGCGATGCCGCGCGCGCCCATGACCCGGCGCGTCGCGTGCAGCAGCGCCTGGCGCGCGGCGAGCGGTTGCTGCGCCATGCGCTTCAGCAGCTCTTCCAGCCACGGCAGCCGCGCCGCGCCCGAGAGCGTCGCGACGTGCTCGCGCAGGGACTCCGCGGCAGGCGTTCCCGTGATCTCGATCTGCCAGGCACGCACCGCACGCTTGCTCCCGGGCGGCAGCAGCAGTGCGAGGATGGCAGCGCGCAGCTCGCCGGCGCCGTGCACGCGCCAGAGGCGATCGCTGGCTTCGTCCTCGGTCATCGGGGCGGTCGAGAGATCGTGGACGTTGCTCATGGGGAGACCCGCTGTCGATGGCTGCGTGCGTCGGCCGAGCTCAGAAGGCCGCCGCCGCCCGAAAGGCGAAGAGCTGCGCCACCAGCACGGTCGGGAACTGGCGCAGCGCCTGGTTGTAGGCCGCGACGGCAGCATTGAACTCGCCGCGCGCGAAGACGAGCGCGGTGTCGCTCGCCGCGAGCCGCTGGTTGAGCTCGGGCAGGTCGACGCCGGCGACCGATTGCA
>JAYTHL010000218.1:0-5369 GCA_043732605.1 Rhizobacter sp.
ACGACCAGCCCGGGCCAGACAAGCAGCATCAGCTCGTCCTTCGTGACGACCTGGCCGCGTCGCTCGATCAGGACCCGCAGGAGATCGAAGGCGCGCGACCCGAGCGGCTGCGCGACGCCCGCACGCAGGACGCGACGCTCGTCGGCCCGGACCTCGACGTCGTCGAGGCGCCAGCCCTGGGCGGCGCGTGCATCGCTCTCCATCGGACGATTGTCGCGGCGCGCCTCGACCGCGCTGCGATCGGGGCGTGTGCTACCTGCTCTTCCTGGCGCGGGCCTTCTTGACGGGCGCGCCGACCGTCCTGGCGGCCTTCTTCACCGCCTTCTTGGTCGTGGTGACGACCTTGTTGACCTTCGCGGTGGTCGCCGCCTTCTTGCCAGCCTCGACGCGCTCGGGCGACTTGCGCGCAGGCGCGCCCGAGAACATGCCGGTGACGGCGGCCTTCATCCTGTCCAGGATGCCGGTCGTCTTCTTCGTCGTTGCCATGGGCGTCGGTCCTCGTTGATGTCGACGGAGTTTGACATGCGGGCTCGGCGTGCAGCGCGGCGTCGACGGTGTCAGACTGACGACGCTCGCTGTGCAAGCGAAGGAGACACATGATCGAGGGTTCATGCCGCTGCGGTGCTGGCCGCTGGCGCTTCGACGGCACCCCCGACGGCGCCACGGCGTGCAACTGCACAGCCTGCCGCCGCCACGGCGTGCTGTGGGCCGACGACCACGACGGCGAAGGCATCCACGTCTCGGGCGCGACGACATCCTACGTACCGGCCGATACGCTCGCGTTCCACTTCTGCCCGACCTGCGGCTGCCTCGCCTACTGGCGCTCGCTGCACCCGGGCACCGACGACCGGCGTCGCATCGCGGTGAACCTGCGGCTCGCCGAACCCGACGCCGTCGGGCAGATCCCGATCGATCACTTCGACGGCCTCGACAAGTTCGAAGACCTGCCGCGCGAAGGGAAGTGCGTGGCCGACCACTGGTTCTGACACCAAGACGAGGAGATCACACGTGATCCGGATCCTGCACGACGCGGCCGACACCGCACTGCCAACCGCCCGCGCCGACGACGACGCACTCTGGGTCGACCGCGACGACGTCGAGCGCGCGACCGGCTGGGCTTGGAAGCCCGAAGGCCTCTGCCGCGACGACACCTGCATGCCATTGCCGCGCCAGGCCCAGCGTGCGATGACCGATGGCGATCGCCTCGACATCGCGGCACTGTGGCGCCACGCCGGCTGGCCCGTCGTGCACGACGGCGCGGCGCGGATCTGGGTGCTCGGTGAAGGTGCCGCGCAGCGCGCCGACGCGCTCGCGACCGGCGACGCGCCCGACTTCGCGCTGCCCGATCTCGACGGCAGGCTGCACCGGCTCTGCGACTTTCGCGGCCGGCGCGTCTTCCTCGTCGCTTGGGCCTCGTGGTGAGGCTGCCGGCTGGACTTGCCCGTGTGGCAGTCGCTGGTGGAATCGACGCGAGGCTCTCCCTTCACCGTCGTCGCGATCGCGCTCGACCAGCCCGAGGCCGCGCGGCCGTGGATCGAGGCCGCGGCGCCGACGTATCCCTGCCTCATCGACCGCGACCACCGCGTCGCCGAGCTCTATCACCTCGTCAACGTGCCGCAGGCTCTGTGGATCGACGAGGCGGGACGCATGGTGCGGCCGCCCGAGACGGCCGGCTCGACCGACGGCTTTCGCAGGATGGATCGCACCACCTTCACCATGCCGGAGGAGGCAGTGGCCGAACGCCAGCGCGTCAAGCAGGCCTACTTCGAGGCGGTGAAGGACTGGGCCGAGCGCGGCGCCGCCAGCCGGCACGCGCTCGACGCGGCTGGCGTCGCCGAACGCATGCGCGTGCCCGACGCCCCGGTCGCCGAAGCGCACGCGCACTTTCGGCTCGCACAGGCGCTCGAGCGCGACGGCAAGGCCGACGAAGCCCGCACGCAGTTCGACAAAGCGACGCGCCTGCATCCCGACTCGTGGGCAATGTGGCGCCAGAGCGCGGGCAAGGACGCGCGCGGGCTCGCGAGCGGCCCCGAGTTCTGGGCCCGGGTCGACGCGCTCGGCGATCGTCCGTACTACCCGCCGGTCGAGATCGCGCAGAAGCCTCTGCCTGAGGGATGATCTTCGCGGGCCGCCTTGCTATCCTGCACCGGCGATGCCGCCCCACTCCACACCTTCCCCCGCGGCCACGGTCGAGCGGGCCGGCGTCCACCTCCCGACATCGCCACACGCGCCGCAGACCCGCCGGTCGCTCTCGCGCGACGACCTCGAGGCGATCCTCGCCGTCACCCGCGCGCTCGCCGCGCCGTTCGATCTGCCGACGATGCTCGCCGAGGTCACGACCGCCGCGATGCGCGTCCTGCACGCCGAGCGCTGCTCGGTCTGGCTGCACGATGCAGCGACCGACGAGCTGGTGGCTGAGATCTCGAGCGACATCGGCCGCATCCGCATCCCTTTCGGCCGCGGCCTCGTCGGCGCGTGCGCGACCAGCCGCACGCTGATCAACGTCCCCGATTGCTATGCCGATCCGCGCTTCGACACCGCCACCGACCGCGGCTCGGGCTTTCGCACGCTCTGCAGCCTGACGCTGCCGCTGATCGATCACCGCGGCGAGCTCGTCGGCGCGATGCAGGTGCTCAACAAGGACGGCGGCGCCTTCGGCGCCGACGACGAGGCGCTCGCGCAGGCGCTGGCCGCGCAATGCGCTGTGGCGCTGAGCCGCGTGCGCATGACCGAGGCGCTGCTCGAGGGCGAGAAGCTCAAGCGCGAGCTCGAGCTCGCCCATGCCGTGCAGCTCAGCGCGCTGCCGGCGTCGATGCCGGTCGTGCCCGGCTACGACATGCACGCGACCTTCCTGCCCGCGGCGCAGACCGGCGGCGACACGTACGACCTCGCGCTCGTCGACCAGGGCCTGCTCGTCGTGCTCGGCGACGCGACCGGCCACGGCATCGCGCCCGCGCTTCTGGTCATGCAGATGCACGCGATGCTGCGCATGGCGCTGCGCATGGGCGCCGATCTCGAAGCGGCGTTCCGGCTCGTCAACGACAGGCTCGCCGAGACGCTGGCCGACGACCGGTTCGTCACCGCCTTCATCGGCCTGCTCGACCCCGCGACGCATCGCCTGCGCTTCCTGAGCGGCGGGCAAGGTCCGATCCTGCATTGGCGCGCCGCGAGCCGCACCTGCGACGTCCACGGGCCGACGAGCTTTCCGCTCGGCGCGATGCCGATCGCGCGGCTGCGTCCGGCGGTCGAGCTCGAGATGGCACCCGGCGACGTGCTGGCGCTGCTCTCCGACGGCATCTACGAATACCCCGGCCCGGACGGCGCGCTCTTCGGCGAAGCGCGCGTCACCGACATCCTCCGCGCGTGCGCCGACCAGCCCGCGAGCCGGCTCGCCGATCGTCTGCTCGCTGCGGCGCTGGCGTTCGCCGAAGGCGCGCCGCAGGACGACGACGTCACCCTCGTCCTCCTCAAGCGCGAGGGCGCCGCGGCGGCGCGGCGCAGCTTCGCGCGCAGCATCGATGCGATCGACGAGATCGTCGCGTTCACGCAAGCGTCGACCGCGTCGCTTGCGCCCGCGCAGCGCGAATCGATCCACTTCGTCATCGAGGAGCTCTTCACCAACATGGTGAAGTACGCGCCCGATGGCGCGCCCCGGATGTCGATCGAGATCGCGTGTCTCGACCACGGCGCCGACGTGACCCTGATCGACACCGACGTCGACGAGTTCGACCCGACCGCCGCGCCCGATGCGCGTGTCGATCTGCCGATCGAGCAGCGCACACCCGGCGGCCTCGGTCTCCATGTCTCGCGTCGGCTGGTCGAATCGCTGACCTACGCCTACGACCCCGCGCGCCGCGAAGGCCGCACTTCCTTTCGCATCGGACGCCCTGCATGCTGACCCTCGAAGACGGCGCCGACGGCATCGTCCGCATCGCCGGCCGGCTCGACGCCGCCCAGGCGCCCGCCGCCCAGGCGCACCTCGACCGCCTCGCCGGCGTCATCACGCTCGACTGCAAACGACTCGACTACATCTCGAGCGCCGGCCTCGGCGTGATGCTGAAGACGCAGAAGCGACTGCTCGCGTCGGCGGGCAAGCTCCGGCTCATCGGCGTCGGCCCCCACATCCGCGACATCTTTGCGTACTCCGGCTTCGACCAGGTGTTCGAGATCGACGCCGCCGACTGAGCGCGCGGCTCGCGAAACTTCCAACTTTCCGCTTCGGCGTGGGTATTTGTGCAAGACGATGACGATCAGGCCGCCCTCGCCGCGTACCGCGGTGGCCGGCGCGATGCGTTCATCGGTCTGGTGGAGCGATACCAGCGGCCGATCTACAACGCTGCGTTCTGGATCCTGCGCCGGCCCGACGACGCGAGCGACGTGACGCAGACCGTGTTCCTGAGAGTCATCGAACGACTGGACGACTATGACCCGCGGTACCGATTCTTCAGCTGGCTCTACCGCATCGCCGTCAACGAGGCGCTCGACGTCCTGCGCAAGAACCGCCGCGAGGAGCCGCTCGACGACGACGTCGATCTCTCCGACGTGGACGGCGCCGGTCCCGAGCAGCTCGTCGCCCGTGCGCAGGACGAGGAGCAGCTGCGCCGCTGCCTGCTGCGGCTCTCGCTCAACGACCGTCTCGTGCTCACGCTGCGCCATTTCTCCGAGCTCGGCTACGACGAGATCGGCCGCGTGCTCGAGCTCGACGAGAAAACCGTCAAGTCACGCCTCTTCGAGGCGCGCAAGCGCCTCCGTCTGCTGATCGACCACCAGAAGGTGCATTGAGATGACGCCCGATCGACTGACCGAACGCATGCACGCCGTGCTCGATGGCACCGCCACGCCCGGCGAGGCACTGGCGCTCGACGCCGTGCTGGCCGTCGATGCCGAGGCCGCCGCGGAATTCGAATCGTGGAAAGCGATGTTCGTCGCCATGAAGAAGCTGCCGATGGCGCACCCGCCGGAAGGCCTGGTGGCGGCCATCGACAAAAAAGTTCCGGCCGATGGCCAACTTTCCACCCCGGAATTCGTATTTGCTTCAGGGCAGCCGCGAACGCCGCGCTTTTCCAACGGTCTTCGGACCTTCTTTCCCCGGCCGAGCCGGTCGGACACAACTGACGGATATGGACACATGAACACGAATCGCAAAATCTGGGCAGGTGGGGCCATCGCCGTGGTGGCGCTGGGTGTCGTGATCTTCGCGACCGGCTTCCCGCCCAAGCCCGAGAACGTCACCGGAACCGTGATGCCGGCCGAGCGCTATCGCGCACCGCAAGCCGGCGCCGAGGCGATCAAGCTCGGCGAGCCGACGCCCGCCGTCCTGACCGCCGCGCCGACCGACATCGGCGGTGCGCAGGCCGCGAAGTCGCAAG
>JAYTHL010000219.1:0-1525 GCA_043732605.1 Rhizobacter sp.
CTTGTTGAAATTGCGCGCGCGGTGCTTGAGCGCAAGCTGCTTTCTCTGCCGATCGAGACGGATGCCAACGGCGCTCCGGCCGACATCCTGGCGCCGCCACTGGATATCCAGCGTTCGTTGTCGACGCCGTTCGGCACGATGCGGGTGCAGCTCATCGTCCGCACCGTCACGCTGCGGCCGGCCGTCGGCTCTGCGCAGGCCGACATCGCCATGACCTTCAACGAGAGTTCGATCGAAGCGCTGTCGCTGGGCAAGAGTGCCGGCCTGCTCAGTGGAAACATCAACGCGTCGATGGCCCTGGTCTTCCGCCCCGGCAACACACCCAACGGAGCCATCGCGCAGTTCGGCAGCGACCTCTCGGGGACGGTGGTCACGCTGCACTTCGACGCTGCGTCGCGTGCGCGGCTCGCGGCGGCCATCGGCGCCGCACTGGTGGTACCGGTCGAGAACGCCATCGCGGCCATGCTTCAGAAGCAGCTCCGTGGCATGGGCTTCCAGGACACCGGCCTGACGCTGGGCCTGACGCCGGGGGTGCCGAGCGAGGATTTGCTGACCGCCGAGGCCCTGCCGGGCGTCGTGTGGGTGGACCCGCAGACGCTCGCGCTGGCGCTGCGCTACGCCGGCGAGCCTTCGCCGCCGCCGTTCCAGCCGGTCCCTTTCCTGTCCGGTGCGCCCTCGGCGTTCGGCCTGCGGCTGAGCAACGACGGCTTCCAGCGCACGGTGCGCAATCCGGCTGTTCGCGGTCTGGCTCGCGACATGCTCAGCGAGCGACGCATCGACGCCTTCGTGAGAGACGCTTTCGTCGCGCGCGGCGGCGTCGACAAAGTCAACGACGCGGACCGCGCCGAGGGCGCCAAGCGGTTCGACGCCTATCTCGCCACGCCGCAAGGACAGGCCGAGTTGTCGGGCGAGATCCCGTCGCCCGTCGGCGGCGGCATGCTGCGCAAGCGCATACGAAACGTGCCGGACCCGTTCTCCGACTTCGACGTCGAGGTGCCGGAGCTCGACCTGTGGTTGGGCGAGGGACGGGTCGAGGGGCGCGCCGTCGCGCGTGGGTCGGTCAACGGATTCGGCTTCACCGCGCGCATCAGCTTTCGCGCGACTCCCGTGCTCGTCGAGGGCGCCAGCTTGGCGATCGAACTCCACGACCTGGAGATTGACGACCCGGATATCGAGATCGATCTTCCGATCTGGCTCGTGTGGGCTACCGCAGTCCTCGTCGGCGTGATTGCCGGCCCGGTCATCGGCGGGCTGCTCGGCTTTCTCCTTTCGGCCATCGTGTCCGAACTCGCCGAAGCCTTCATCCCGTCGAACCTTGGCAGCAAGGTTTCGCCGCCCAAGGGCAAACCGGCCGGCAAGCTTCCGGCGGGGGTCAAGATCGAGAAGATCGAGGTCACGCCGCAATTCCTCGCCCTTTCCGGTGGCTGGTCCGTCTCCATCGAAGACCCTCGTCCGTTCTATCCACGCGCGACGCTGGTCGACAAGGTCGATCGCGTGCCGGTCGGCCCGGCCGGCGAAGGGCAGG
>JAYTHL010000220.1:0-5358 GCA_043732605.1 Rhizobacter sp.
CTTGTTGTGCGGGAAGTCGAGGCCGCTGGTCTGCAGCGCGGCGCGCACCCGCTCGCGCGATTCCTTGACCTCGGTGTCGGCCAGCCCGACGAGCGTGAAGCTCGGCAGGCCGTTGGCGAGATGCACTTCGACCGTCACCGCGGGCGCGGCGAGCCCGCGCAAGGCGCGGCTGTGGACGAGGGCGAAGGCCATGCGGAGAGGAGCAGGTCGGAGAGAGGGCCAGGAATTGTGTTCGGCCGGCCCCGGCCCGCGTCTCATCCTTGCGGGTGCATCGGTCGCACCGGCGCCGCCCATCAGCGGGAGTCGGCGCCTCACGCTGGTGCAGATCGGTGTGCGCCGCACGTCCTGCCCCTGCCCCGGGCACCGGTTGGGAACTCTTGGCACGCATCGTGCAGAAGTGCACGCAGCCCGAAAACCCCGCTCCCCCGGAGACTCCCGATGAAGAAAACACTGATCCTCTTGCCCGTCCTTGCCGCCATCGCCGCGGGCGCACAGGCTCAGACTGTCCCGGCCGCCGCAGCATCGGCGCCCGAGCCGGCAGCGTCCCCGTTCACCGCCAACATCAACCTGACCACGAAGTACAAGTTCCGCGGCCAGGACCAGGGCAACACCAACTGGCTCTCCCCGGCCCTGCAGGGCGGCTTCGACTGGTCGCAGAACGGCTTCTACCTCGGCAACTGGAACTCGAACGTCAGCTTCACGAACGCGTCGCTCGAGATGGACTTCTACGGCGGCTACAAGGGCGAGATCGTCAAGGACGTCGGCTACGACGTCGGCATCCTGCAGTACTACTACCCGCAGAAGAACAAGGTCCTCGACTTCAACGTCACCGAGCTGTACGGCGCGCTGAGCTACGACTGGCTGTCGTTCAAGACCTCGTGGACGGTCTCGAAGGACTACTTCGGCATCGGCGAGAGTTTCCAGAAGGGCGTGCCGCTCACCGGCATGCCGAAGGGCCGCAACACCCTCTACTTCGACCTGAGCGGCAACTACCCGCTGGTCGACAAGCTCACGCTCAACGCACACGTCGGCTACACGCGCTACGCGAGCGACCTGCGCAACGTCAAGGACGGCACGGGCAAGGGCATTGGCGTGCCGAACTTCACCGACTACAGGATCGGCGTCACCTACGACCTGGGCTCGGGCTTCTCGGCGGCCGGCGCGCTCGTCGGCGCGACCAAGAAGGACTACTACGTGGACATCAACAAGGCCCGCGTCATCTTCACGATCAGCAAGGTCATGTGAGAGCCGGCCCGGCGCCGACGCTGCGCCGGCGCGAGCCCGATTCATTCATCCAAACAGGAGGGAGCGACCATGAAGATGGTGACTGCGATCGTCAAGCCGTTCAAGCTCGA
The DNA here is from genome assembly GCA_043732605.1 of Rhizobacter sp. Classification (GTDB taxonomy): domain Bacteria; phylum Pseudomonadota; class Gammaproteobacteria; order Burkholderiales; family Burkholderiaceae_C; genus Schlegelella_A. Next base: position 1,356 of record JAYTHL010000220.1, read on the forward strand.
CGAAGTGCGTGAAGCCCTGAGCGCCATCGGCGTCCAGGGCGTCACGGTGACGGAAGTCAAGGGGTTCGGTCGGCAGAAGGGACACACGGAGCTCTACCGGGGCGCCGAGTACGTCGTCGACTTCCTGCCGAAGGTGAAGATCGAGGCCGCCGTCGACGATGCGATCGTCGATCGCGTCATCGAGGCCGTCGAGGCCGCTGCGCGCACCGGCAAGATCGGCGACGGCAAGGTCTTCGTCTCGACGCTCGAGCAGGTCGTGCGCATCCGCACCGGCGAGACCGGCAAGGACGCACTGTGAGCCCCGACACGACCAACACCATGAACAAACTTCTTCTCGCCTTCCTGTTCAGCCTGCTCGCCCTGGTGACGAGCGGCAATGCGTTCGCGCAAGCGGCGTCCGACGCCGCCTCCGGCGCGATGGCCGCCCCGGCCGCGGCGATGGCATCGGCTCCGGCGGCTGCCGGCTCCGCTGCCGACGCGGCCTCGGCGGCGGCCCCGGCCGCATCCGCTCCCGTGCCCAACAAGGGCGACGTCGCCTGGATGATCGTCGCCACGGCGCTCGTCATCATGATGTCGGTGCCGGCGCTGGCGCTGTTCTACGGCGGCCTGGTCCGCAGCAAGAACATGCTCTCGGTGCTGATGCAGGTGTTCGTCACCTTCTCGATGATCGTCGTGCTCTGGTGCCTCTACGGCTACAGCCTCGCGTTCACGGATGGCAACGCCTTCGTCGGCGGCTTCGACCGCCTCTTCATGAAGGGCCTGTTCGACGCGAGCAAGGGCGAGTTCGCCATGGCGGCGACGTTCAGCAAGGGCGTCGTGATTCCCGAGCTGCTCTACATGGCGTTCCAGGGGACGTTCGCGGCGATCACCTGCTGCCTGATCGTCGGCGCCTTCGCCGAGCGCATGAAGTTCTCGGCAGTGCTCGCCTTCATGGTCCTCTGGTTCACGTTCAGCTACTGCCCGATCGCGCACATGGTGTGGTTCTGGGCCGGCCCGGACGCATACACCAGCAAGGCCGTCGCCGAAGCGGTGGCCGCCAAGGCGGGTCTGGCGTTCCAGTGGGGCGCGCTCGACTTCGCCGGCGGCACGGTCGTGCACATCAACTCGGCCGTCGCCGGTCTGGTCGGTGCATTCATGGTCGGCAAGCGCCTGGGCTACGGTCGCGAGGCCTTCACGCCGCACTCGGTGACCCTGACGATGGTCGGTGCCGCGCTGCTGTGGGTGGGCTGGTTCGGCTTCAACGCCGGCTCGGCGCTCGAAGCCAACAACACCGCGGTGCTGGCCTTCATCAACACGTTCTCGGCGACCGCCGCGGCCGTGCTGGCGTGGACGCTCGGCGAGGCGATGTTCAAGGGCAAGCCCTCGATGGTCGGTGCCGCCTCGGGTGCGGTCGCCGGTCTGGTGGCGATCACGCCGGCCTGCGGCAACGTCGGCCTGATGGGCGCGCTGGTGATCGGCTTCATCGCCGGCTTCGCCTGCCTCTGGGGCGTCAGCGGCCTGAAGCGCCTGCTCGGCGCGGACGACTCGCTCGACGTCTTCGGCGTCCACGGCGTCGGCGGCATCGTCGGCGCGCTGCTGACCGGCGTGTTCAACACCCAGGCGCTCGGCGGCCCGGGCCAGGTCACGGACTGGGTCACGGCGACGGTCGGCTCGGTGCCGATCCTCGACCAGGTCTGGATCCAGCTCAAGACCATCCTGCTGACCATCGTCTGGTCCGGCGTCGTTTCGCTGATCGCCTACAAGATCGTCGACATGACGATCGGACTGCGCGTCAGCGAGGAAGAGGAACGCGAAGGCCTGGACATCGCCTCCCACGGCGAGACCGCCTACAACAGCTGATCGGGTCCGTCGCCTCGGGGCGACGCCCAGGGCCACCGCGTGCGGTGGCCCTTTTTCTTGGTGCCGCCGATCGCTTGCGTCCGGCTCCGGGTCCCCCATATGCCTAGAATCCCGGCTCCGCCTGCCGACCCGGGGCTGTCGAAAGCGCTAGCCCTCCATGGTTCCCCATCTCATCACCGCCCTCACCGGGCCGATCAACGAGCTCGAGCAGCGCATGCTGGAATCGCTTCCAGCCATCGAGCGCTGGTTCCGGCTCGAGTGGATGGAGCACACGCCGCCGTTCTACACGTCGGTCGACCTGAGGAATGCCGGCTTCAAGCTGGCGCCGGTCGACACCAACCTGTTCCCGGGCGGCTTCAACAACCTCACCAACGAGATGCTGCCGCTCGCCGTGCAGGCGGCGATGGCGGCGATCGAGAAGATCTGCCCCGAGGCGAAGAACCTGCTCCTCATTCCCGAGAAACACACCCGCAACTCGTTCTATCTGATGAACGTGCAGCGGCTGATGGAGATCTTCCACCAGGCCGGCCTCAACGTGCGCCTGGGCACCCTCGACGACGCGATCACCGCGCCGACGCAGGTGCCGCTGCCGGACGGCAGCTCGCTGACGGTCGAGCCGCTCGTGCGCACGAGAAACCGCCTCGGGCTGAAGGATTTCGATCCCTGCACGATCCTGCTCAACAACGACTTGTCGGCCGGCATCCCGAAGATCCTCGAAGGCCTGCACGAGCAGTACCTGTTGCCGCCGCTGCACGCCGGCTGGGCGATCCGCAGGAAGACGAACCACTTTGCGGCCTACGAGGAAGTGGCCAAGAAGTTCGCCAAGCTGCTCGGCATGGACCCGTGGCTGATCAACCCGATGTTCGCGCGCTGCGGCGAGGTGAACTTCAGCGACGGCTCGGGCGCCGAGTGCCTGACGAGCAACGCCGAGACGCTGCTCGCCAAGATCCGGCGCAAGTACAAGGAATACGGCATCCAGGAGAAGCCGTTCATCATCGTCAAGGCCGACGCGGGCACCTACGGCATGGGCATCATGACCGTGCGCGACCCGAAGGATCTCGCCGACCTGAACCGGCGCTCGCGCAACAAGATGAGCGTCATCAAGGACGGCCAGGAGGTGAGCGAGGTCATCCTCCAGGAAGGCGTGCCGACCTACGAGCGCGTCAACGGTTCGGTCGCCGAGCCGGTCGTCTACATGATCGATCGCTACGTCGTCGGCGGCTTCTATCGCGTCAACCCCGAGCGCGGCACCGACGAGAACCTGAACTCTCCCGGGTCGAGCTTCGTGCCGCTGGCGTTCGCCGGCTCGAACCAGTTCACCAAGCTCGGTGCCAAGTCGGGTGCGGCCGCGCCCAACCGCTTCTACATGTACGGCGTGATCGCGCGCCTGGCGATGGTCGCGGCGAGCTACGAGCTCGAAGCCACCGATCCGGACGCCGAGATCTACGAGTAGGCGCGTGCGCCGCCCGCGCGTCCATGTCGACGGGCGTGGGCGGCAGGGCCGCAGGTCCACAATCGCTTCCGCCCAGGTACTTCGTCGCGATGAGCGCTGCACCTTCCTTGTCCACCAGCGCCGCCGTCGAGACTGACGAAACCGGCACGACCCGCCAGGGCGGCTGGGCCAAGCTCACCCTCGCGGCTCTGGGCATCGTCTACGGCGACATCGGCACGAGCCCGCTCTACGTCATGAAGACCGTGTTCGACAAGAGTGCCGGTCTCGCGCTCAGCGAACCCGAGCTGGTCGGCGTGATCTCGCTGATCCTGTGGTCGCTGATGATCGTGGTGACGCTCAAGTACGTGCTCCTCATCATGCGCGCCGACAACCACGGCGAGGGCGGCATCATGGCCTTGCTGGCGCTCGCCGCCTCGTCGGTGGCCAAGCGGCCGAAGCTGCGTCACGTGCTCATGCTGCTCGGCGTCTTCGGCGCAGCACTCTTCTACGGCGACGGCGTCATCACGCCCGCGATCTCGGTCCTGTCGGCGATGGAGGGCTTGCAGATCGCGTCGCCGCGACTGGCGCCGTACGTCGTCGAGCTGACAGTCGCGGTGCTGATCGCGCTCTTCCTGTTCCAGAAGCGCGGCACGGCGGGCATCGGCGCCTTGTTCGGTCCGGTGATGGTGCTCTGGTTCGCGGTGCTCGCGGTGTCGGCGATCGCGCCGATCG
>JAYTHL010000221.1:0-15946 GCA_043732605.1 Rhizobacter sp.
CGCGATGCGGCCGCTGCTGCCGTTCAGACGAACAGCACGAAGCTCACCGCATAGAACACTGCCGCCACCAGCGCCGCCGCCGGGATCGTGAAGATCCACGCCCACACGATGTTGCCCGCCAGCCCCCAGCGCACGGCCGACGCGCGGCGCACCGACCCGACGCCGACGATCGCACCGGTGATCGTGTGCGTCGTCGACACCGGCACGCCGAGTGCGGTCGCGAGGAAGAGGGTCAGCGCGCCGCCGGTCTCCGCGCAGAAGCCGCCGACCGGCTTCAGCTTCGTGATCCTCTGGCCCATCGTCTTGACGATGCGCCAGCCGCCGAACATCGTGCCCAGCCCGATCGCGATGTAGCAGCACCAGATCGTCCAGGCCGGCGGCATGCTCGCCGACGCGGAGGCGTGGCCCGAGGCGATGAGCAGCATCCAGATCAGGCCGATCGTCTTCTGCGCGTCGTTGCCGCCGTGGCCCAGGCTGTAGAGGCCCGCCGAGACGAGCTGCAGGCGACGAAAGAGGTTGTCGACCTTGAGCGGCGAGGCGCGACGAAACACGTTGGCGACGAGGATCATCAGCAGCGCGCCGAGCAGGAAGCCGAGCACCGGCGAGACGAAGATGAAGAGCACCGTCTTCCAGATGCCGGCGCCGATGAGCGCGCCGGCGCCGGCCTTGGCGATGGTCGCGCCGACGATGCCGCCGATCAGCGCGTGCGACGAGCTCGACGGGATGCCGAGCCACCAGGTCGCGAGGTTCCAGAAGATCGCGCCGATGAGCGCGCCGAAGATCACGTGGTGGTCGACCACGCCCGCCTCGACGATGCCCTTGCCGATGGTCGCCGCGACGTTGAGGTGGAAGACGAAGATCGCGACGATGTTGAAGAACGCCGCGAAGACGATCGCGGTCTGCGGCTTCAGCACGCCGGTCGAGACGACGGTCGCGATCGAGTTCGCGGCGTCGTGGAAGCCGTTCATGAAGTCGAAGGCGATGGCGAGCACCACCAACAGCACGACGACGCCGAGCGAGATCTCCGCCGTCGCCGTCACGAGTTCTCGAGGACGACGCCTTCGATCAGGTTGGCGACGTCTTCGCAGCGGTCGGAGATCGATTCGAGCAGCTCGTAGATCGCGCGCAGCTTGATCAGCTCGCGCACGTCCTTCTCCTCGCGGAACAGGCGCGACATCGCCGAGCGCATGACGCGGTCGGCGTCGGACTCGAGCCGGTCGATCTCCTCGCAGGTCTTGAGGGCCGCCTGGGCGACATCGGGCTGGCTGATCTTCGAGAGCAGCGAGACCGCGTGCTGGACCCGCTCGCAGCACTTCGCGCTCAGTTCGCCGAGGCGCAGGATGTCGTCGTTCATCGCCTGCACGTCGTAGAGCTGCATGGTCTCGCTCGCGTCCTGCAGCAGGTCGAGGATGTCGTCCATGGCGTTGATGAGGCCGTGGATCTGCTCGCGGTCGATCGGCGTGATGAAGGTCTTGTGCAGCAGCCGGTTGACCTCGGCCGTGATCTTGTCGGCCTGCCGCTCGGCGGTGCCGACCTCGTTGGCGTGCTTGTCGCGCAGAACCGGGTCGTCGTAATGCTGGATCAGCCGGATGAAGGCGCGCGCCCCTTCGACGATGTGCGCGCCGTGCTGGTCGAAGAGCTCGAAGAAGTTGCCCTCGCGCGGCAGCAGCTTGGCCCACAGGGTCGTCATGGTCTGGGTCGGGACGTTCGGACCCGGCGAGTGTACGAGCTGCCCCGGTGGTCTCAGACGGCGACCAGGTCCTCACCGTCGATCGAAGCCACCGGTCTCGATCCGTCGCGCAAGGCCATGGCCGACACCGATGGCCTGATCGGGACCTGCACGATCGCGTGCCGGCGAACGGCGACTTCGGACGACAGGCTCGTCACGCCCGGGACGCGCAACACGGCCCTGTCCGCGGCCTGTTTCATGGCGAAGCTTCCGACGTACCCGCTCAGCGTCACGACACCGTCGTCGGCCCGGACCTTGATCTGCTCGTGACGGAGAACCCGCTCTTCCTTCAGCTCGGCGATCACGTCGGCGGTCAGCCGGGCGTCGCTGTCGAAGGCGCGATCAGCGCGGGGGTTTCGAGACATGGGCGCTCCCGAAGACGTGGTCCCAGAACGCGGTGGTGACGCCGTAGCCGCCGGAGCCCGCGTGGTGATGGTGCAGCGCGTGCCAGCGCTTGCGGCGCTTGAGCCACGCGCCCTTCGCCTGCCAGTGATGTGTTGCGTGGTGCGTAACCGCGTAGAGCAGGTAGCCGGTCACCAGGCCGAGCGTCAGCGCGCAGGCGTCCCAGATGCCGCCGAGCAGGAAGGCGGGCAGGAAGACGAGCACGACGACCAGCGATGCGCTGAAGATCGTCGGCGCGCAGATCAAGGCGGTGGGTCGCCGGTGATGCTCCTCGTGCCAGCGCTTGAACGGCTGGACGCCATGCAGCACGAACCGGTGCAGCAGATATTCGACCATCGTCCAGCCGGCGAGGCCGAGCGCGACCAGCGAGAGCGACCCGCTGCCGTGACCGGGCGGACCCGCGACGATCAGGAAGGCCGCGATCGCGACCACCCCGGCCAGGTACAGCGCGAAATCGGCGCCGTACGCAGCTTTTCCATGCTCCAACGTGAACAGTGCGTGCATCCCGATGAAGCTACCTCGTGGCGCTCTCGCGGTCTGTACGCTGTCGAACACTGAACGGTCCGGGAGCACGCATCCGCTGTCGGGCGCAAGATCGGGGCATGGCCCGATACAACATCGTCTCGATCGACAACGCCCACGTCGACAAAGGGGGAACCCGGGTCGACCGCGGCGAGTTCGAGAGTCCAGAAGCGGCCCTCGGCCGCGCGCGCGAGCTCGTCGATGCCGCACTCCTGCGGCTCGGCAGCGCGGCCTCGGCGCACGAGCTGATGGCGCTGTACATGCGGCACGGCAGCGAGGTGCCGATGATCTACGGCGAGCCGCGCCTCGACTTCCACGCCTATCGGTACGCGCGCGAGAGAGCGAACGCGATGTTCCTGGTGCCGCCGGAGGGCTGAGGTCGTCGCGCGGGCGAGCCGATGGAGAGATCGAATGTCTTCGGACGCTTCGTGGTCTCGTCGAGCACTTGCGCGAAGAGGACGTTGGAGACGCGAAAGGTACGCGGCTGGTCTTCGAGGAGCGGGGCGACGTACCACGATCTCGTCCGCGGCCCCGTAACCGACCGATGGCGCGCGCAGGGTGCGGGCGTGCGCGGCTGGTACGTGACGGAGCCCAGCGCCAACAACTTCCCGCGCCTGCCGGTGCGGGAAGACGAGCACGTTCTCGTCGGCTTGGCGATGCTCGGCGATGCGACGAGCGACCGGCAGCCCGAGCCCGAGCTGTTCGGCTTCCTCGCCGGCGCCCCGCGATCGCTGTACCTCGCGCCGACGGCGCGCTCGGCCCTGCATGCCGCGACGGCCGCGTGAGCCGGAACGCCCGGTGACGGCCGTCGAGCGCGAGCCGTCGCCCCCGGGAGCGAGGGGCAGCGCGCCGCCGCTCCCTTGTATTCTCGGAGCCGATGTCTTCCACCACCGAGCAGCTCGAAGCCGCGATCACCGCGCTCGAAGCGCAGCGTGCGCTGCTCGGCGACGCCGTCGTCGATGCCAGCGTCACGGCGTTGCGCGCGCGGCTCGCCGGCATGGCACCTGCGCCGGACGCCACGCCCGCATCCGCGCAGACGCTGCGGCAGGTCAGCATCCTGTTCCTCGACGTCGTCGGCTCGACGACTCTGGCGCAGCGGCTCGACCCGGAAGCGGTCAGCGCGGTGATGGACGACGCGCTCGCGCGTGGCACGAAGGTCGTGCAGTCGCATGGCGGCAAGGTGCTGCAGTACGCCGGCGACAACATCCTCGCCGTGTTCGGCGCCGAAGAGTCGCGCGAGGACGACACCGAGCGCGCCGTGCGCTGCGGCCTCGTCCTGCTCGAGCTCGGCAAGGTCGTCGGCGCCGAGGTCGGGAAGGCCCACGCCCACGCCGGCTTCGACTTCCGCGTCGGCATCCACACCGGCGGCGTGCTCCTGGGCGGCGGCATCGACGCCGACGGCACGATCCGCGGCAGCGCGGTCAACATCGCCGCGCGCATGGAGCAGACGGCGCCGGCCGGCGCGTTGCGCATCACCCACGACACCTACACGCAGGTGCGCGGGCTGTTCGAGGTCGAGGGTCAGGCGCCGCTGGCGGTCAAGGGCGTTGCCGAGCCGGTCCAGAGCTACCTCGTGAAGAGCGCCAAGCCGAGGAGCTTTCGGATCCGCTCGCGCGGCATCGAAGGCGTCGCGACGCGGATGATCGGCCGCGACGCCGAGCTCGAGGCGCTGCAGGACGCGTTCGCGCGCCTCTTCGCCGAGGCAAGCCTGGCGGCCGTCACCGTCGTCGCCGAGGCCGGCATCGGCAAGAGCCGCCTGCTCTACGAGTTCGAAGCCTGGGGCGAGACGCGGCCCGAGAAGTTCCTGCTCTTTCGCGGCCGCGCCAATCCGCAGACGCAGGGCCAGCCGTTCGGCCTTCTGCGCGACATCCTCGCCTGGCGCCTGCAGATCGCCGACGACGACAGCATCGAGACGGCGCGCCGCAAGATGGAAGACGGCATCGTGCCGCTCTTCCTCGACGACGACGGATTCGACGCCGCCGAAGGCCATGCCCATCTGCTCGGTCACCTGATCGGCATCGAGTGGCGCGACAGCCGGCACATCCGCGGCATCCTCGACGACCCGAAGCAGATCAGGAACCGCGCCTTCCACGCCGCGGCGCAGATGTTTCGCCGCGTCAGCGCCGAAGACGGCCATCCGATCGTGGTCGAGCTCGAGGACCTGCACTGGGCCGACAACGAGAGCCTCGACTTCCTCACCTACCTCGGCGAGGTCGACCGCGACGTGCCGATGCTCCTGCTCGCCTTCAGCCGGCCGACCCTCTTCGAGCGACGCGCCGACTGGCAGGGTGTCGGCGCGAAGCACCAGCGCATCGACCTGCGCCCGCTCGACCGCACCGGCAGCCGGATGCTCGCCAACGAGCTCCTGAAGCGCCTGCCAGAGGTACCGGCCGCGCTGCGCGAGCTCGTCACCGGCGGCGCCGAAGGCAACCCGTTCTACATGGAAGAGCTGGTCAAGATGCTGATCGACCAGGGCGCGATCGACACGCTCGGCGGCGGCGAGTCGGGGCAGTGGACGCTGCATGCCGACAAGCTCATGGCGACGCAGGTGCCGGGCACGCTCACCGGCGTGCTCCAGGCGAGGCTCGACGGCCTGCCGGCGCCGGAGAAGGTCGCGCTGCAGGAAGCGAGCGTGATCGGCCAGGTCTTCTGGGACCAGGCCCTGTTCTCGCTCGACGCGAAGGCCAAGGAGGCGCTGCCGGCGCTGGTCGGCCGCGAGCTCGCGCTGCCGCGCGCCGACGCCGGCCAGGACATGGGCGGCGACGACCTGCGCGAGTACGCGTTCCGCCACCAGATCCTTCACCAGGTCACCTACGACACCTTGCTGCGCCGGCGCCGGCGCGAGCTGCATGGCGAGGTCGCACAGTGGCTCACCCAGCTCACCGGCTTGCGCGCCAGCGACTTCCTCGGCGCCACCGCCGAGCACTACGAGCGCGCCGGCGACAGCGCCAACGCGGCCGAGTTCCATGCCCGCGCCGCCGAGCACGCGCGCGAGCGCTTCGGCCACGACGCGGTGCTCGTGCACGTCGGCCAGGCGCTTGCACTGCTCGCTCCCGATCCGGCCGCCGACGCTTCGCTGCGCTGGCGCCTGCTGCGCGTGCGCGAGCAGACGCTCGAGCTGCAGGCGCGCCGCGCCGAGCAGGTCGCCGACATCGAAATGCTCGAGCAGCTCGCCGAGATCCTCGACGACGACCAGCGACGCGCCTATGCCGCCTGGCGGCGCGGCCATCGCGCGATGCGCATGGCCGACTGGGCCGCCTGCGAGAGCGCCGCGCGCCGGCTCATCGACCTCGCGACGCCGGCCGGCGAGCACGGCCTGCGTCTGCATGCGCTGCGCCTTCTCTCGGTGTCGCGCGCGATGCAGGGCGATCTCGAAGCGGGCAGCGCGTTCGCGCACCAGGGCCTGAGCGAGGCGCGCGAGCGCGGCTTGCGCATGAACGAGGCGTTCCTGCTCAACGCGCTGGCGATCGTCGCCAACCTGCACGGCGACGTCGTCGGCACGCTCGACATGACACGCCAGAACCTCCTGATCTACCGCGAGCTCGGCGACCGGCAGAACGAAGCCGTCTCGCTCTCCAACCTCGGCGCGGCCTGGCTCAATCTCGGCGATCTCGCGCAGGCGCAGCGCGACTCCGACGAGGCGCTGCGCATGCTGCGCGCCAACGGCGACCGCGTCGTCGAGGGCGTGACGCTCGGGCGTCTGTCGAACCTCGCGCTTTGGCGCGGCGACGATACGCGCGCGCTCGCACTGGCACGCGCGCAGCTCGACAGCGCCGTCGCGACGCAGGCGCGCGACCGCGAGGTGCATGCGCTGCTCTGGCTCGCCGAAGTCGAGCTCGCGCTCGCGCGGCACGCCGCCGCCGGCGATGCCTTCGTGCAGGCGCGCGAGAAGGCGATGGCGATCGCCAGCCCTTGGCATCACGATGCGACCGCCGGTCTCGCGCGCGTCGCGCTCGCCCGTGGCGACGCGCCGGCGGCGCTGCGCGACATCGAGACCTTGCTGATCCAGCTGGCCGGCGTCGACACGCTCGAAGGCATGAACGAGCCGCGCCTGATCGAGCTCACCTGCTACCGCGTGCTCGCCGGCGCCGGCGACGGCGCCGATCCGCGCGCGGCCGACTGGCTGGCGCGCGCGCACGAGGCGGTGCAGGCGCAGGCCGCGACCATCGCCGATCCGGGCCTGCGGCACGGCTTCCTGCACGCCATCCCGCACCACCGCGAGATCATCGCGGCGTGGAGGGCGAGCCCGCGCGCCGCGGCGCGTGACGACGAGGGCGCGGTCGCGCCGACATGAAGCCGCAGACCGTCCGCACCGTCGCCGTCGTCGCGCTCGCCGCGACGGCGATCTTCGTCCTGCACCGCCTGATCGCGCCGATCCTCTGGGCCAGCGTCCTCGCGGTCGCGACCTGGCCGCTGCACGACAGGCTGCGCCACGCCACGGGCCCTCGCTTCGGTCGGGCCAGCGCACTGATGCTGACCGGCGCCGTCGTCGTCTTCGTCGGCGTGCCGTTCACCTATCTCGTGATGCGCGGGCTGCGCGAAGGACCGGCGCTGCTGCACCTCTGGGCGTCGAGCCAGCAGGCCGGATTGCCGGTGCCGGAGTGGGTCGCGGGTCTGCCGGGCGTCGGCGCGTGGGCGGCGCGGCAATGGAACGACGCGCTCGGCGAGCCCGGAGCGCTGAGCGGAGCCGTGCAATCGCTGCTCGGCAAGCTCGATATTGCTCGGGGCCGCAGCCTCGTCGCCGACGTCGCGCGCGACGCGATGGCCTTCTTCTTCTGCATCCTCGTGCTGTTCTGCCTTTATCTCGACGGCGACACGCTCGCTGCGCAGATCGACGCCGTCGTCGCGCGCCAGCTCGGACCGACCGGGCGGCGCACGCTCGGCGTCGTCGTGCGCTCGGTGCGTGGCGCCGTCAACGGGCTGGTGCTGGTCGGCCTCGGCGTCGGCGTGCTGATGACCGTCGCCTACGCCGTCGCCGGCGTGCCGCATCCGGTCGCGCTCGGCCTTGCCACCGGCCTGTTCGGCATGGTGCCGTTCGGCGCAACGGTGATCCTCGCGCTGGTCGCCGTCTACCTGCTCGCCATCGGCTCGACGACGGCGGCGATCGTGCTCGCCGTGGTCGGCGCGATCGGGATCTTCATCGCCGATCACTTCATCCGGCCGGTGTTCATGGCCGCCGGCTCGAAGCTGCCGATGGTGCTGGCCCTGCTCGGCATCGTCGGCGGCCTCGAGACCTTCGGCGTGCTGGGGCTCTTCCTCGGCCCGACGCTGCTCGCCGTGGTCGCCGCCGTCTGGCGCGAGCTCGCGGCGCCGCGCGTCGACGCGCCTGTCGTCGTCCCCGACGCTGCAACCTGAAAGAGACGTCAGGGACTATCTCGGCCTGCTCTGCCTCGGCGCGTTCGTCGGCACGATCGCCACGTTCGGATTGCGGCGCGTCACGTCGATCCAGGATTGGCAGACGGTGCTCGGCGTCACCCTGCCGGCCCTGCCCTCGGGCGCTGCGGGTCGGATCGGTCCAGGACCTCACGGAAGAGCGCCGTCGGACGCGACAGGATCCGGCGAAAGCCGAGTCGCCGGCGCGCACGGGCGAGGCCGACGCGGCGGCGTCGGCACCGGTCGGAAACTGGCCGTGTCCAAGGCGGTCGCCCTGGTCGGCGCCGCACTGACCGGTGTCGCGCTCCTGCTCGCGCTGCCCGCCGTCGCTGCAGTCGTGAGCCGGCGATCGTGACGGCAGCGCGGCATAGTCGCGATCTCGGGCAACAAGAGTCGGCCGCGTTCGCGCCGGCCGTCCAACAAGGAGACAAGGCGATGAACTTCGCGAACTGGTGGGGCGCGATGGCGCTGGTCGTGGCGAGCGCGGTGACCGCGCAGCCTTTGCCCGTCGCAGCGCCGGAGGGCGTCGGCATGTCGGCCGAGCGGCTCGGCCGCATCGATGCGTTCTTCGCGCGCGAGATCGACGCCAATCGCGTGCCGGGCGCGGTGGTGGCGATCGTCCGCCGCGGCAAGCTCGTCTACTTCAAGGCCTTCGGCTTTGCCGACAAGGCCAAGGCCGTGCCCATGGGCACCGACACGATCTTCCAGCTCGCGTCGATGACCAAGCCGATGGTCGCCGTCGGCGCGCTGGCGCTGACCGAGCAGGCGCGGCTGCCGTTGCAGAGCCGGCTCTCCGACTACTTCCCCGGCTTCGCGACGATGCAGGTCGGCGTGCCGACGGCGGACGGCAAGTTCACGCTCGAACCGCAGAAGCAGCCGATCCTGATCCACGATCTCATGCGGCACACGTCGGGCCTCACCTACGGCGGCCGGCCCGACGGCGGCAGCCCGATCGCTGCCGTGTGGCCGAGCGGCGGCGCGGCGTCGTACATGGGCACCTCGAGCGAAGTCGCCGAGGCGCTCACGAAGCTGCCGCTGGTCTGGCAGCCAGGCACCGTGTTCGAGTACAGCCTGTCGTTCGACGTGCTTGGCGCGGTGGTCGAGAAGATCACCGGCAAGGCGCTCGGCGCGCACCTCGCCGACACGGTGTGGAAGCCGCTCGGCATGAACGACACGACCTTTCGCCCGAGCGACGCGCAACATGCCCGCATCGCAAGGCCGTTCGCGCTCAATCCACTGGACGGCAAACCGCAGGCGATCGGCGCCATCGACAAGGCACCGAGCTTCGACTGCGGCGGCGCGTGCGCGTTCGGCACGATGGGCGACTACGCCCGCTTCGGCCAGATGCTGCTCAACGGCGGCAGCCTCGACGGCCGCCAGATCCTGAGCCCGGCCTTCGTCCAGCTGATGACGAGCAACCACCTCGGGGCGGGCATCCAGAACCGGGTCGCGGCGATCGAGCCGCACCGCGACGGCTACGGCTTCGGCCTGGGCGTGGCGGTGCGCCTGCAGCCCGGCCTGGCGTCGGTGCCGGGCAACCCGGGCGAGTTCACCTGGAACGGCGCCAACGGCACGGGCTTTTTCGTCGACCCGAAGGAACGGCTCGTCGTCGTCTTCGGCACCGCCGCGCCGGGCGAGATCCGCAAGTACTACCGCGAGCAGATGCAGGACCTGGTCTACGGCGCCCTGGCGCCGTAGACCAGGGCGCCACTGCTCGCCGGCTAGGGCGATCGACCGTGCGAGTCGCCGCTGACGGCTCCGCGGCGCCTGCGCCAGCCCATCGCTGCCAGCCCGGCGAGCAGGAGCGCATATGTCGACGGCTCCGGGACGGCGGCGACGGTCAGGCTCCCGGTCAGCGCGTTCGAGGCGATGTCGCCGAGAAAGATGTCGCTGAAGGCGCAGCCCTGGCCGGTGTCGACGGCGCAGAGCAGGCCTCCGCCGTAGCCGACCAGCGACGCCGCCGGCACCGCGACGTTGAGCAGGTAGCCGCCGGTGCCGAGACTTTGCAGCAGGTAGGAAGGATTGAGGCCGCTCGGTGCGAAGACGTTCTGGCCCAGCGGGTTGCTGAACTCCGAGAGCAAGGTGTTGCCTGCGTACAGGAACGCATGCTCGTCGAGAACGTAGCCGACCGTGGTGTCGATGGTCACCGAGCCGGCCACGCGGGTGCCGTTCTCGAAGGTCGCCGCGAGCGCGAACGTCCGGATGTCGTCGCTGGTGCGCGCGACGATGCCCTGCGTGACGTCGGCCAGGAACACGCCGCTCGAGAACAGGTCGCTGGTGGCGCAGTGGACGGTGCTGGTCGTCGAGCACAGCTCGCTGCCGCCGTAGCCGACCAGCGACGCTCCCGGAACCGCGCCGACGAACAGGAAGTTGTTCGAGCCCTGGCTCGGGAACAGGTACGAGGGTGCCAGGCCCGGCACCGAGAACGGCCCTTGGCCGGTCGGCGCGCCGAACGTCGACAGCACGGCGCCGTTGCGATAGAGCGTGGCGTTCTCGCCCACGACCGTGCCGCTCGCGGTGTCGACGGTGACGGTGCCGGCCACGTAGTCGCCGTTGTCGAGGACGGCGCGGACGTTGAAGTCGGTCGACGCGTGGGCGCCGGCCGCCAGCGACGACAGCACCAGGCAATAGGCGGCGCGAGTGAGTGTGTTCACCGGATGAGCTCCCGTTGTGATGTGCCGAGTATCAGCCGCGGTACGCGGCTTCGACCCCCCGACTCAAAGTGGAGGGACGCGATCGGCCAGCGCTCTCCGAGGAGTCAGGATGCGCCCCGCTCTCGTGCATCTTGGCCGTCGAGGTCTCCCCGCCTGCGCGCCAGCATCGGTGCGACCACCGGAACCGTCAGCATCGTGCTCGCCACTGCCATCAGCAGCAGCGCCGTGAAGGCCTCGTTGGTGACGATCGCCTTGTCGAGCAGGACGTTGGCGAAGATGATCATGATCAGGGCCTTGGTCTGGAGCAGCCAGCCGATCAGCAGGCCTTCGCCGCGCTGCCATTTCAGGAGCTAGCCGGCGATCACCGTGCCGATCAGCTTGCCGCCGATCGACGCGACCAGCAGCACCGCCGCCGCGACGAACACCGCGCCGCCGCCGACCTGCCAGTCGGTCCTGAGACCGGTGCTCAGGAAGAACACCGGCATCAGCACTATCAGCACGTTGTGGCGCAGGCCGTCGAGTTGCTCCTGGCCGAACCAGTCGGCGTCCATCACCACGCCGGCGATGAACGCGCCGACCGTGAAGTGCAGCCCGCACCAGTCGGCGCCGAGGCCGCAGGCGGCGAGCCACACCAGGCCGAGGTACCAGCGGTCGCGCTGCGGCACGCGCACCATCAGCCGGCGCAAGGCGATGCTGGCGAGCGCGAACGCGGCGAAGAAGGCGACCTGCTTGCCGACCCGCTCGAAGTCCATCAGGATCAGCGCGAGCACGCCCCAGATCGCGATGTCGTCGACGCTCGCGTAGCGCAGGATGCGCTGGCCGAGCGGCCGGCGCAGGATCTCGAGCTTGTCCATCAGCAGGATCAGGATCGGCAGCGCGGTGACCGCGCAGGACATGCCGATGCCGAGCACGAACTGCCACTGCTCGGCGCGCGCGCCGATCCAGCCCGGGTAGGCGAGCAGGCCGATCGCGGCGACGCTGCCGGCGGCCGCCTGCGGTGACGCGAGCGGGCCCCCGACCTGGCGCAGGAAGCGCTCGCCTCCTTCGGTGAGCGCGAGGCGGCGCGTGCTGCGGTGGAAGAGTCGCACGATCGAGCTGGTGCGCGACTTCCTCGCCCGCTGACCGACGCCCGCCGGAGCGCGCTCACGACGCGGAGCGTGGCGCCTTGGTCAGCACGACGTGCATCGCGTGCGCCGTGCTGACCGTCTCGGTGCAAGCGAAGCCGAGCGCGCGCAGGTCGATGCCGGCGAGCAGCGCCTCGCCGGTGCCGAGCAGCGCCGCGCCGTGCGCGAGATGGATCTCGTCGACGAGCCCCGCGCGCACGAACTGTCGGATCGTCGCGACGCCGCCGCCGATGCGCACGTCCTTGCCGCCCGCCGCAGC
Organism: Rhizobacter sp.; assembly: GCA_043732605.1. Taxonomy (GTDB): domain Bacteria; phylum Pseudomonadota; class Gammaproteobacteria; order Burkholderiales; family Burkholderiaceae_C; genus Schlegelella_A. Next base: position 12,064 of record JAYTHL010000221.1, read on the forward strand.
CTTCGCGCGGTCGAGCGCGGAGTGGATGCCCTCGGTGACGAAGTGGAAGGTCGTGCCGCCTTGCATCTCGATCGGGGCGCGCGGGTGGTGCGTCAGCACGAACGCCGGCACGTGGTACGGCGGGTTCGTGCCCCACCAGCCCTTCCATTCGTCGTCGGGCCACGGTCCGCGGATCGGGCCGAACATGTTGCGGCCGAGGATCCAGGCGCCGACATTCGCGAATCCGCGCGCGGCGAAGTCGTCGTCGGGACCGGTGTCGCCGCCGCCGGTGCCGTGCATCTGCTGGAAGGTGCGGGTCGGAAAGACCCACTGCATGAGGTCGGTGCCGCCGACGCCGAGCGGGTTGTCGATGCTCTGATCGGCGCCGGCGCTGAAGCCGTCGATCGAGACGCTGATGCTGCTGACCTTGACTTGGGACATGACTTCGGGCTCTCCGTGTCGGTGGGTGATTCAGTCGCTCGCGAGACCGCTGCCCGGCCCGTGCCCCTGCAGTCGAGCGATGCACTGGTCGAACCAGCGCGTCGCCTCGTCGCGCTTTGCGCCGAGGTCGTCGAGGTCGCGCACGAAGGCGAGCGCCTCGATCCGGGCGCAGATCGCGGCCGGCAGGTCGCGCGTCAGGTAGCGCAGGCCGAAGACGCGTCGCTCCGGGCCGTGCAAGAGGCGCAGCGCCTCGGCGAGGGGACGCAGCGTCATCGATTGATAGAAGGCAAGCGCGTCGACGGCGCGGCTGCGCAGCCGCTCCGACGAGGACGCCGCTGCGGTCGAACCACGTCGGCCCGCGCCGTGCAGTTCGACCTCGCGGGAGATCAACCGATCGCTGCGCCGGATCAGCACCGGGTCGACGACCAGGAACTCGCCGGCGTCGCGCAGTCGGTAGAACTTCTGCGCGAAGCCGGCCGTGCCCGCGACGTCGTGGCGCAGCGTCACCGGCGAGAGCGCGTCGAGCGCCGACTCGACCAGCGCGAAGGTCGATTCGACGGCGTCGTCGGCGACGACCGCGACGGCGTCGACGCCGTTCGTCTCCTGCAGCGTTCCGCGCGGCACGTCGATCAGTCGGTCGCGAGACACGATGGCCATGGGGCGAGAGAATACGGCGACCGGCGCCGGTCGCCGCGCGGGCACGGCGCGTGCCCGAGGATGAACGGCGTCGAGGAGAAACCGTCGTGAGTGCTTCGTCAGTTCTGCGCAAGCCCGCCGTCATCGTGCCGTTGCTCGTCGCATCGGCAGCCGCGATGCGGATGGTTGCGTTCTGGCGCGGCATCGGTCGCTCGCGCGCACTGGCCGCGTCGAGCCAGCGCTACGAGCGGCGCCAGGCGGCGAGCGAGCACGCGATCCTCGTGCTCGGCGACAGCACCGGCGTCGGCGTCGGTGCGCAGCGGCCCGAAGACTCGATCGCCGGCCGCCTCGCCGCCGATTTCCCCGACTCCGACATCGTCAACATCAGCCGCTCCGGCGCCCGCGTCGCCGACGCGCTGGCGCAGGCGCGGCAATGCATCGCCGACGGCAGGCACTTCGACGTCGCGGTGCTGCACCTCGGCGGCAACGACGTCGTGCGTGGCACCGGCGTCGCCGAGCTCGCCGCAACGTGCGAGGAGCTGATGCTCGCGCTGAAGCAGATCGCCCGGCGCACGGTCTGGCTCGGCCCGCCCAACATCGGCCTCGCGCCGCTGTTCCCGCTGCCGTATGCCTGGCTCATGTCGTCGCGCTCGCGTGCCGCGACCAGCGTGTTCGCGGCGAGTGCCGCGACGCACGACGTCTCCTACGTCGACTTCTCCGCGCCCGAGCATGGCGAGCGGCTTCGGCAAAGCAAGAAGACGCACTTCGCCGCCGACGGCTTTCACCCGAGCAGCTCGAGCTACGGGTACGGCTACGCGACCGCGCGTGACGCGATGCGCCGCGAACCGACCGATCGGTGAGGGCTCAGCTCTTCTGCTTGCGGTAGGCGGCGTCGGTCGCCTCGCCGCGATCGGTCGGCTGCTTGCCGGAGTCGAGATCCTTCTTCGCCTGACGCATGACGTCGCGCGGCGCGCCGGTGCCGCTGTCCGACGACTCGTCACGTTCGTGCGGCAGGCGCGGCACCTTGTCTCCGTCCTGGGCGACGGTCGTGTTGCTCTTCTTGGCGGGATCGGGCGCGGTCATGGTCGCTTCTCGAAAAGTGGTCTGCGTCGACGCGGCAACGAGCGTGCCGGGACGTTCCGGTAGGCTTCGCCCCTCCCATGTACGACCACAACCAGACCCTGTTGCCCGATTCCTTCCTCGCCCTGCATTCGGCGCGCGGCCGGCCGCTCCTGCCGCGCGACCAGATGGAGCAGCGCTACGAGCTCTGCGAGGACCTGGCGCTGCACACCGCCGCCTTCCTCGCCGCGCAGCAGCAGGATCCCGACGCGAGCGACGACGCGCTGCGGCGCTGCTTCGACGGCCTGCGGGTCGAGCCCGTCGCGGTGTCGGCACCGGAAGCCGCGTGGGTGATCCGCCGCGTCGCCGAGCTGCAGGATTGGGACACGCCCGGCTGGCTCGTCGACGCGTCTCCGGCGGCGTCGCTTTGAAGGCGCCGCAGCGGCTGCGCTCGCTGCTCGAGGAAGGACTGATCGACGCCGTCGTGCGCCAGCTGATGAGCGGCAAGGAGGCGATGGTCTACGTCGTGCGCTGCGGCGACGAGACGCGCTGTGCCAAGGTCTACAAGGAAGCGACGCATCGCAGCTTTCGCCAGGCCGTCGACTACACCGAGAACCGCAAGGTCAAGAACTCGCGCCAGGCACGCGCGATGGCCAAGGGCACGCGCTTCGGTCGCGAGGCGCAGGAAGCGGCGTGGCAGAGCGCCGAGGTCGATGCCCTCTATCGCCTCGCTGCCGCCGGCGTGCGTGTGCCGAAGCCGTACAACTTCCACGACGGCGTGCTGTTGATGGAGCTCGTCGTCGACGCCGAGGGCGACGCCGCACCGCGCCTGAACGACGTCGACTTCAGCGCCGACGACGCGCGCCGCCACCACGCGACGTTGATCGGCGAGGTCGTGCGAATGCTCTGCGCAGGTGTCATCCACGGCGATCTGTCGGAGTTCAACATCCTGCTCGCCGCCGATGGCCCGGTGATCATCGACCTGCCGCAAGCGGTCGACGCCGCGGGTAACAACCACGCGCAGCGGATGCTGCGGCGCGACGTCCAGAACCTCGCCAACTTCTTCGGCCGCTTCGCGCCGGAACTGCTGCAGACGCAGTACGGCGCGGAGATCTGGGCGCACTACACGGGCGGCGCGCTGCAGTCGGGCACGCCGCTCACCGGCCGCTTCGAAGGCGATCTCGCGCCGGTCGACGTTGCCGGCGTGCTGCGCGTGGTCGACGACGCGCGTGCGGAAGAGAAGGCGCGCCTGTTGCGGATGCAGCAGGACGGATAGGGCGCGACGCTCGATGAGATGAGTCAGTTGCATGATGCAAGTGACTAAGCTAACGTCGCGGCATGCAACACAAGAGCTTCGCCGATATGGCCTGTCCGATCGCCCGCAGCCTCGAGCAGGTGGGCGAGTGGTGGAGCATGCTGATCCTGCGCGACGCGTTCGCCGGCAAGATGCGCTTCGACGAGTTCCGGGAGAGCTTGGGCATCGCCCCGAACATGCTGACGCGGCGCCTGGCCTCGCTCGTCGCCGCCGGCATGCTTGAGAAGCGCGTCTACAGCGAGCGCCCGCCGCGCCACGAGTACGTGCTCACCGAGCGCGGCCGCGACTTCCGAACCGTGCTGCTGGCAATGCTCGACTTCGGCCAGCGTCATTTCGGGGTCGAGGGCGGCGGCGCGCGCATCGTCGATGCGAAGACCGGCGAGCTCGCCGAGCCCATCCTCGTCGATCGCCGATCGGGCAAGCCGCTGGTCGAGCCCGACTACACCATCGTTC
>JAYTHL010000222.1:0-5332 GCA_043732605.1 Rhizobacter sp.
GGGCAGCGCTATCACGCGTCCCCGATCGATACCTATTCGGTCGCGATCCTGCGGGTCGATGGCCAGAGCACGATCCTGCATCCGACGCCGGTCGATCCAGGCGTGCGCAAGATCCTGGTCCAGGGGCCGTCGGACGGCGTGAGCCGCGAAGGCCGGCAGCGCGAGATCTCTCTCGACGTGAAGCCGTGCACCCGCTACTACCTCGTCGCCGTGAAGCAGAACCGGATCTCCTCCGACTTCGACGTCCGCGTCGACTACCAGGAGCCGGTCGGCGGTTGCACGCCGCCGCCGCCGAAGAGCTAGCGCGGATGCCGGCGCCGCTGCTCGAGGTCCGCAACCTGCGCGTCGAATTTCCCGGGCGGCGCGGCCGCCTGGTGGCGCTCGACGACGTCTCGTTCGAGATCGCGCCCGGCGAGATCCTCGGCGTGGTCGGCGAGTCGGGCGCGGGCAAGTCGCTGACGGGCGCGTCGATCATCGGCCTGCTCGACCCGCCGGGCCGGGTCGCCGGCGGCGAGATCCGCTTCGACGGCCGTCGCATCGACAACCTTCCCTACGAGCAGATGAGGAAGGTGCGCGGCCGATCGATCGGCGCCATCTTCCAGGATCCGCTGACCTCGCTCGATCCGCTCTACACCGTCGGCCAGCAGCTGATCGAGACGATCCAGACGCACCTCGTCGTCAACGGCGCCGAGGCCCGGCGGCGCGCCGTGAAGCTGCTGCAGGAAACCGGCATCCCGGCCGCCGAGGAGCGGCTCGACCAGTATCCGCACCAGTTCTCCGGCGGCATGCGCCAGCGCGTCGTGATCGCGCTCGCGCTTGCCGGCGAGCCCCGACTCATCGTCGCCGACGAGCCGACGACGGCGCTCGACGTCTCGATCCAGGCGCAGATCATTTCGCTGCTCAAGCGCCTGTGCAAGGAGCACGGCGCCGCGGTGATGCTCGTCACCCACGACATGGGCGTGATCGCCGAGACCTGCGACCGGGTGGCGGTGATGTACGCGGGCCGGATCGTCGAGATCGGGCCGGTCGCCGACGTGATCCACGCGCCGGGGCATCCGTACACGGCCGGGCTGATGGGCTCGATCCCGGCGATGGATGAAGACCGGCCGCGCCTCCTGCAGATCGACGGCTCAATGCCGCGGCTGAACGCGATCCCGCCCGGCTGCGCCTTCAACCCGCGCTGCCCGCGCGTATTCGATCGCTGCCTCGTCGAGCGGCCCGAGCTGATGCCGGCGGGCGCGACGCGCGCCGCCTGCTGGCTGCACGCGACCGAGTTGCGGGCGGCTGCGTGAGCGCTCCGCTGGTCACCGTCGAGGGCCTGGCCAAGACTTTCGACGTCTCCGCGCCCTGGCTCAACCGCGTCGCCGAGAGAAAGCCGCGCCAGTTCGTCCACGCGGTCGACGACGTCGCGTTCACGATCGATCGCGGCACGACGCTGGCGCTCGTCGGCGAATCGGGCTGCGGCAAGAGCACCGTTGCGCGCCTGCTCGTCGGCCTCTATGCGCCGACGCGCGGCCGGGTCGTCTTCGACGGCATCGACACCGTCGGCGCCGGCGGTACGCGCCCGGCCTCGATCCGGCGCCGGATGCAGATGATCTTCCAGGATCCGTACGCGAGCCTGAACCCGCGCTGGAAGGTGATCGACATCGTCGCCGAGCCGCTGCGCGAGCACGGCTTTGGCAACGACGCCGGCGGTGGTGGCGCGGCGGTGCGCCAGCGCGTGACCGACCGCGTGGGCGAGCTGCTCGCATCGGTTGGATTGGCGAGCGCCGATGCCGACAAGTTCCCGCACCAGTTCTCCGGCGGCCAGCGCCAGCGCATCTCGATCGCGCGCGCGCTCGCGACGCAGCCCGAGTTCCTGATCTGCGACGAGCCGACCTCGGCGCTCGACGTCTCGGTTCAGGCGCAGGTGCTCAACATCATGAAGGATCTGCAGGTCCGCCATGGGCTGACCTATCTCTTCATCTCGCACAACCTCGCGGTCGTGCGCCATGTCAGCGACCACGTCGGCGTGATGTATCTGGGCAGGATCGTCGAGCTCGCCGACAAGGCGCTGCTGTTCGCCCGCCCGCGCCATCCGTACACGCGGATGCTGCTCGACGCGATTCCCGACATCCACATGAGCGGCCGGGCACGCACGCCGGTGCAGGGCGAAGTGCCGAATCCACTCAACCCGCCGAGCGGATGCGCGTTCAACCCGCGCTGCCCGCATGCCAACGAGCGCTGCCGCGCCGAACGTCCGAAGCTGCTCGCGATCGACGGCGTGCAGGTCGCCTGCCACGCCGTCGAGGAGGGGCGGATCTGAGACGTCGGCGCTAGGGAGCGTCGGATCCGTCGTCGGCGAGATGCTCGCCGCGCCAGAGGTCGCTCAGCTGCTCGCGCTCGCGGATGATCCAGGCATCGCTTCCGGCGACCATCACCTCGGCCGCGCGCGGACGCGTGTTGTAGTTGCTCGCCATGCTCATCGCGTACGCGCCCGCCGACAGCACCGCGACGAAGTCGCCCGGCACGACGGCGAGCGAGCGGTCGCGGCCCAGCCAGTCGCCCGATTCGCAGATCGGCCCGACGACGTCGCAAGTGAGGGCGGCGACGTCGCGCGTCTCGCACGCCACGATGGCCATCCACGCGTCGTACATCGCCGGACGCATGAGGTCGTTCATCGCGGCATCGATGATGCAGAAGCTCTTCTCCTCGCCCGGCTTGAGATAGAGCACCTCGCTCACGAGCAGGCCCGCGTTGCCGACCAGCGAACGGCCGGGCTCGAGCACGATGCGGCGATGGCCGTGACCGCGCGCGTCGAAGCGCTCGAGCATGCGGCCGACGAGGACGCCCGGCGCCGGCGGCGTCTCGTCGGCGTAGGTGATGCCCAGGCCGCCGCCGACGTCGATGTGCGAGAGCGTTGCGCCATCGGCTTCGACGAGCGCGACGAGGTCGAGCAGGCGGTCGAGCGCGTCGACGTACGGGCCGGCATCGACGATCTGCGAGCCGATGTGGCAGTCGATGCCGACGACCGAGAGACCCGGCAGCCGTGCGGCGAGCGCGAACGCCGCGCGCGCCTGTCCGTGCGCGATGCCGAACTTGCTGGCGCGCAGGCCCGTCGAGATGTACGGATGCGTCTTCGGATCGACGTCGGGGTTGACGCGCAGGCTCACCTTCGCCGTCTTGCCGAAGGCGCTGGCGACCTCCGACAGCAGCTCCAGCTCGCCGACGCTCTCGACGTTGAAGCACATCACGCCGATGTCGAGGGCGCGGCGCATTTCTGTGCGTGTCTTGCCGACGCCGGAGAAGACGATGCGCTCGGGATCGCCGCCGGCCGCCAGGACGCGCTCGAGTTCGCCGCCCGAGACGATGTCGAAGCCGCAGCCGCGGCGCGCGAAGAACTCGAGCACGGCAAGGGTCGAGTTGGCCTTGACCGCATAGCAGATCAGGTGGTCCCGACCCGCCAGTGCACCCTGGTAGCCCGCGAGGGCGCGGGCCATCGATGCACTCGAGTAGACGAAGAGCGGCGTGCCAAAGCGGCGCGCCAGGTCGGCGACGGCGAGGTCCTCGACGACGAGCCGGCCGTCGCGCCGCGCGATCTCCGGTGCACCCGGCAACGCGCTCATCGCTGCGGCACAGGTGCCGGCAGATCGGCCGGCGAGACGCCGGGGATCGGCAAGGTGTCGGGCGAAGACGCCGCGGCCAGCGCCGGCGCAGGTCGCGTTGCGATCAGCACGCCCTTCTGGCCGCAACCGGAGACCGCGACGCAAGCGATGGCGAGTGTCGCCATCAAACTGCGCCGGTTCGTCGCTACTACACTCGGATTGCGTTCAGCCATCCCCGGATTTTATCGACCGTGAGTTCACCGCCGCCCGTCTTCGAAGACCTGACCGACGCCGAGTACGACCGCCGCACCCGGGCCGTCCTCGCCGCGGTCGAGGCGGCGGCCGATCGCTTCCTGCAGGACGACGTCATCGACATCGACGCGAGCCGGACCGGCGGCCTGCTCGAGCTCGACTTTCCGAACGGCAGCAAGATCGTCGTCAACACGCAGCCGCCGCTGCACGAGCTGTGGCTCGCGGCGCAGGCTGGCGGCTATCACTTCCGCGCGTCGGCCGGACGCTGGATCGACGGTCGCGACGGTCGCGAGTTCTTCGACGTGCTCTCGGCGTGCGCCGCCGCGCAAGGCGGCCGGCCGCTGCGATTCTCGCCGTAAGACGGCCTCGTCAGCGCCGGAACAGGTCGAGGATGCCGTTGCGCTCCTCTTCGCTCGGCGCGGTGGCGGGCTTGTCTTCCAGGCCGACGCTGCTGACGCCGCCGCCGCGCGCGTATTCCTCGTAGTACCACTCGCCGTTCAGGTTGACGACGCCTTCCGGCACGGTCGGCTCCTGCACCGGAACGCCTTTCAGCATCGTCACCATGTAGTCGATCCAGATCGGCAGCGACAGGCCGCCGCCGGTCTCGCGGTCGCCGAGCTTCCTGGGATCGTCGTAGCCCATCCAGACGACGGCGACGACGTTTTTCTGCCAGCCGGCGAACCAGGCGTCGTGCGAATCGTTGGTGGTGCCGGTCTTGCCGTAGACGTCCGGACGCTTCAGCGTCCCGCCGGCCTTCGCGGCGGTGCCTGTGTGCGTCACTTCCTGGAGCAGGCTGGTCATGACGAAGGCGTTGCGTGCGTCGATCGTGCGCGCCGACTCGTCGAGCGTCGGCACGTGCGCCTCGTTGATGATGTGACCCTTGGAGTCGGTGATGCGGCTGATCAGCAGCGGATTGACGCGGTAGCCGCCGTTGGCGAACACGCTGTACGCCGACGCCATCTGCATCGGCGTGACGGCGCCCGCGCCGAGGGCCATCGGCAGATAGGCGGGATGCTTGTCGGCGTCGAAGCCGAAGCGCTTGATCCACTGCTGCGCGTAGGCCGGGCCGATCGACTTCAGGATCCGGATCGAGATCATGTTCTTCGACTTCGCCAGGCCGCGGCGCATCGTCATCGGGCCGTCGTAGGTGCCGTCGTAGTTCTTCGGCTCCCACGGCTGGCTGCCGGTCGTGCCGGCATCGAAGAAGAGCGGCGCGTCGTTGATGATCGTCGCGGGCGTGAAACCCTTTTCGAGTGCGGCCGAGTAGATGAAGGGTTTGAAGCTGGAGCCCGGCTGGCGCCACGCCTGCGTGACGTGGTTGAACTTGCTCTTCGAGTAGTCGAAGCCGCCGACCATCGCACGGACGCTGCCGGTGCGCGGATCCATCGCGACGAACGCACCCTCGACCTCGGGCAGCTGCGTGATCGACCAGTCGCCCTTGGGGCCGCGAATCAACCGCACGACCGCGCCCGGACGAACCTGCGTCTTCGGGTTGG
>JAYTHL010000223.1:0-1514 GCA_043732605.1 Rhizobacter sp.
ATTCGTGTCGCAGCGAGAGCGATTGTGGAGAGCCGACCCCGTTCGCGTCGGTGAGCATTCGTGAGCGAAAGCACGTCGCGAAGACGCGGACTCGAACCCCGCGCAATCCGGCACGCGCGGCCGCCGAAGACGACGACCGGCGCCCCGCCCGCCCGCGTTCACGGATAGAGGCCGCGCTCCTCGCGTGCGATCAGGATGCGCTCGCAGGCGACCGCGAAGGTCGCGGTCCGCAGCGAGATCTTGTGGCGATCGGCGGTGTCCCAGATCTTCTTCAGCGCATCGACCATGATCTTGTCGAGCCGCACGTTGATCTCGTCCTCGCTCCAGAAGAAGCTCGAGAAGTCCTGCACCCACTCGAAGTAGCTGACGGTCACGCCGCCGGCGTTGCAGATGACATCGGGAACGACGAGGACGTTGCGATCGCCGAGGACGTCGTCAGCCTCGGGCAGCGTCGGCCCGTTGGCGCCTTCGAGCACGAGCTTGCACTTGAGGCGGTTGGCGCGCGCCGGCGTGATCTGGCCTTCAAGCGCGGCCGGGATCAGGATGTCGCAGTCGACGTCCCAGAACGCCTCGTTGTCGATGCGCTCGCCGCCCTTGACGTTGGCGATGCCGGTTTCGTGCGTGATCGCGGCCATCGTCGTCGCCATGTCGAAGCCGCCGGCGTTGACGAGCGTGCCGGTGTGATCCTGCATGGCGACGATGCTGGCGCCGGCCTGGACGAACAGCTCGGCCGCCGAGCTGCCGACGTTGCCCATGCCCTGCACCGCGACGCGGGCGCCGTCGAGCGGCAGGCCGATGCGCCGCGCGGCCTCGCGTCCGGTGACGAACACGCCACGGCCGGTCGCCTTGACGCGGCCGAGCGAGCCGCCGAGGTGCAGCGGCTTGCCGGTGACGACGCCGGTCGCCGTCGTGCCGGTGTTCATCGAGTACGTGTCCATCATCCAGGCCATGATCTGGCCGTTGGTGTTCACGTCCGGCGCCGGAATGTCCTTCTGCGGGCCGATGATGAGGCCGATCTCGCTGGTGTAGCGGCGCGTCATGCGCTCGAGTTCCTTGATCGACAGCAGCTTGGGGTCGACGCGGATGCCGCCCTTGGCGCCACCGAACGGCAGGTTCACGGCGGCGGTCTTGACCGTCATCCATGCCGAGAGCGCCATCACTTCTTCCAGCGTGACGTCGGGGTGGTAGCGCACGCCCCCCTTGCCCGGGCCGCGCGACAGGTTGTGCTGCACGCGAAAGCCCTCGAAGTGCGCCACGGTGCCGTTGTCCAGCTCGATGGGCACGTCGACGATCAGCGCACGCTTCGGGCGCTTGAGGGTCTCGACCCAGCGCGCGAGGTTGCCCAGGTAGGGCACCACGCGATCGACCTGGGAGAGGTACGTGCCCCAGGGGCTGTCCGCGGTCGGCGAAACGTACGACAGATTGCTCATGACGGAATTCCTTGTGTCTGATGGAGGTTCGCGGTCGCTGGCGCCTCGTGAGCGGCGATCCGCAAGATCCTTGGGCAGGGGCGA
>JAYTHL010000224.1:0-1510 GCA_043732605.1 Rhizobacter sp.
TCCTGCCATTCGCGGTGCAGCGGCGCCAGGCCGAGCACGGTCGCGCTTGTGCGCGCCTTCAGCGCCAGCGTCGCCGGTGAATGGTCGTTGTGGGTGTGCGTGACGAAGATGCGGTCGATCGGTCCAGGCGCGGCGGCGACGATCGCGTCGACGTGGGCGTCGAGCGCCGGGCCGGGATCGATCACCGCCCAGCTCTTGCCGTCGGCGTCGCCGACGAGATACGTGTTGGTGCCCGGCCCGGTCATCACGCTGCCGTTGCCGGCGCTGACACGGATCACGCGCTCCGAGAGCCGCACCGGCCGGTCGGTGACGATGTCGTACGAGCCGTGGCCGTGACCCGCCGGGTCGATCCGACCCAGCTCTGCCCACGCGTGCTCGCTCGGCAGCACCGGGCGAAAGCCGTCTCGGCCGTTGGCGACGCGCGGCATCACGAGCGCGACCTCGCGCGGTGCCGCGGCCCAGGCCATCGCCTCGGCGACGGTCGCGAAGCGCGCGACCGTCTCGAGCGACTTCTGCGTCGGTGTCAGGAGCTTCAGCGAGGCGCTGCGCGCGAGCGCCTCGGCCGGCGCGATCCACAGCTGCTCGACGAGCTCGGCGCCGTCGTGCGCGGCGGTCTGCGCCTCGGGCGCGGCGGCGATGAAGAACCGTGTGTCGAACCGCTTGGGGCGGCCGAGCGGCGTGAGCCAGTGGCTCAGGTAGACCAGCTCGTCGACGGCCAGGCTGAGGCCTTCGCGGGCGCAGAGCTCGGCGATGCCCTGCTCGCCGCGATGCATCGCGCCGCGCCACGGACCGAGACGGGCGGCGTCGGCGCCGTCGAGGTCGACCAGGGCCTCGCTGTCGGCGCGCGCGAAGAGCAGTCCCGATTCCTCGAAACATTCGCGCACCGCGGCGACGTAGTAGTCGAGACCACCCGACGGCAAGCCGAGGCGCAGGCTGGCGCCGGCATCGTCGAGGCCGTCGCAACAGTCGTGCGCGGCGGCGTCGCGCTGCTCGACGACTCCGCCGGGAAAGACCCAGGCGTTGCTGTTGTGGTCGCCGCGCTCGGCGCGGCGCGAGAGGAGGACTTCGATGCCGTCGGCGCCGTCGCGGATGACGACGATGGTGGACGCCGGACGTGGCGGCCGGTCGGCGCCGGCCTCGGCGCGCGGGGTGGGAAACGCGGAAGCGTTGGCGTTGGAATCGGGCATCGCTGGCGTGGCAAGAGTGTCAAACGCGAGTTTGGCACGCTGGTATGGCGCGGTCGTCAAGTCGGACCGGTCCGACAGCGACGTGGTCGTGCCCCCGACATCCGGTCAGCGACTCAGCCTATCCGCCAGGCAACAAGCGGAGGCGAAGATCACGGCACCCCGTCAATGACATGCGCCGCGTGCGCTACCCCAGGAGTCACACATGCTTCACTATGCCGTCGTCTTCTTCGTGATCGCGCTGATCGCCGCGCTGTTCGGTTTCGGCGGCATCGCCGCCGGCGCAGCGGGCATCGCCAAGATCCTGTTCGTCGTCTTCATCATCC
>JAYTHL010000225.1:0-1507 GCA_043732605.1 Rhizobacter sp.
ATCCTCGACAACCTCACCGCCGGCGTGATCGTCTTCGACCGCCAGGGCGCGATCGACACCGTCAATCCGGGCGCGACGCGGATCCTGCGCCTGCCGCTCTCGGCGTACCGCGGGCGTCGCCTCGACGAGGTCAACGGTCTCGGCGGCTTCGCGCAGGCCGTGTGGCAGCGCTTCGAGCTGCACGCGGCGAGCCCCGAGGCCGGCGAGCGCGACCACTGGCAGGATTCGTTCGAGCTGCAGACCGGCGGCGCCGACTTCGCCGGCCGCGAGCGCGACTCGATCACGCTGCTCGTGCGCGGCGCGGCCATGCCGCAGGGCGCGCGCCTGATGGTCTTCGACGACATCACCGAGCTCGTCTCGGCGCAGCGCGTCGAGGCCTGGAGCGAGGTCGCGCGCCGGCTCGCGCACGAGATCAAGAATCCGCTGACGCCGATCCAGCTCTCGGCCGAGCGGCTGCAGCAAAAGCTCGGCGGAAAGCTCGACGAGCCCGACCAGGCGATGCTCGACCGCTCGGTGACGACGATCGTCAACCAGGTGCAGGCGATGAAGGGCCTGGTCAACGAGTTCCGCGACTATGCGCGGCTGCCGGCATCGAGCTTCGATGCGCTCGACGTCAACGCGCTCGTCGTCGAGGTGCTCGGGCTCTACGGCCAGGCGCAGGAGACGGGCCGCGTCACCGCCGAGCTCGCCGCCGGCCTGCCGCCGATCGTCGGCGACGGCACGCAGCTGCGCCAGGTGATCCACAACCTCGTGCAGAACGCGCTCGATGCCGTCGCCGACCAGGACGACGGGCGCGTCCGCGTGGTGACGGAGGCGGCGCGCAACGACAGCGGCGACATCCGAGCGGTGCGGCTCGTCGTCGTCGACAATGGGCCGGGCTTTCCGGAGAAGGTCCTCAAGCGGGCCTTCGAGCCTTACGTCACCACCAAGAAGAAGGGCACCGGCCTCGGCCTGGCCGTCGTCAAGAAGATCGCCGACGAGCACGGCGCGCGCATCCGCATCGCCAATCTCGGCGTGCCGGCCGGCGACGCGGCGAGCGACGAGGCGCCGGGAGAAACGCGCGGCGCGCAAGTTTCGTTATCATTTTCCAAACTCGCGGTGCCCGTCCAGGTCGCCGGGGCCGAGGCGGTCGCGACAGCGCGAGCGCACTGAAAGTTCATGGCCACCATTCTTGTCGTCGACGACGAACTGGGGATTCGGGCGCTGCTGTCGGAGATCCTCGCCGACGAAGGCCACACGATCGAGCTGGCGGAGAACGCGGCGCAGGCCCGCGCCTGCCGAGAGCGCATCCGCCCCGACCTCGTGCTCCTCGACATCTGGATGCCCGACGTCGACGGCATCACGCTGCTGAAGGAATGGGGCTCGAGCGCGCAGCTCACGATGCCGGTGATCATGATGAGCGGCCACGGCACGATCGACACCGCCGTCGAGGCCACCAAGTTCGGCGCGATGGCCTTCCTCGAGAAGCCGATCACGTTGCAGAAGCTGCTGCGCGCCGTCGAGCAGG
>JAYTHL010000226.1:0-1506 GCA_043732605.1 Rhizobacter sp.
CCGGCAACACGGTCGTCTTCAAGCCATCGTCGGATGCACCGCTGAGCGGCTATCGACTGGCGCAGGCGCTGGTGCAGAACGGGTTGCCGAAGGGGGTACTCAACTTCATCACCGGCCGCGCCGCAGACGTCGGCCCGACGCTGACCGAATCGCCCGCGGTGCGCGCCATCTCGTTCACGGGCTCGACCAGCGCCGGCGAACAGATCCACCGCTCGGTCGCGCTGACGACCCGCACGCAGATGGAGCTCGGCGGCAAGAATCCGCTGATCGTCATGGACGACGCCGATCTCGACCAGGCCGTCGACCTCGCGGTCAAGGGAGGCCTGTCGCTGAGCGGCCAGGCCTGTACCGGCACCAGCCGCATTCTGGTGATGCGCGACATCAAGGAGGCGTTCACGCAGAAGCTCCTGGCACGCGTGCAAGCCCTGAAGATCGGCCGCGGCGTCGAAAAGGGCACCGATATCGGCCCGCTCGCCACGGCGGCGCAGCTCGACAACGTCCTCTCGTACGTGGCCATCGGCAAGACCGAGGCGACCCACCTCGTGGGCGGCGATCGGATCGTCGATGGCGATCTGCGCCATGGCTACTTCGTCTCGCCGGCGGTGTTCACGGACGTCACGCAGCGCATGCGCATCGCCCAGGAAGAGATCTTCGGGCCGGTGCTGGCGATCATCGAGGTCGAGAGCTACGACGACGCGATCGCCAAGGCGAACGACACGCCGTACGGACTCTCGGCGGCCATCGCCACGCGCAATCCGCGCCACATGCACCGCTTCGCAAACGACATCGAAGCCGGCACGGTGAAGATCAACCGCACCACGACCGGCAACCTCATCAACGCGCCGTTCGGTGGCCTCAAGCACTCGAGCACCAGCACGTTTCGCGAGTCGGGACGCGCGGGCCTCGAGTTCTATACCCAGATCAAGACCGTCTACCGCGGTTGCTGACGACGTCGCCCAGAGGTGAACGTCCCTCTCGAAGGAATTTTCTTGAAGAAGTCAGCAACACTCGAGCTTCATGAAGCGCGCCACATGGTCAGGGCGGCGATCGCGAAAGCCACGGAGATCGGAGTTCTCGAGTCGGTGTGCATCGTCGATGCGGGCGGCTATCCGATCGCGCTCGAGCGCATGGACGGAGCGCGCATCACCGGGCCGCAGATCGCCTGGAACAAGGCGTTCACGGCCAGCGGCCACAAACGCTCGACGCATCTGTTCAACACGCCGCCGAACGGCCCTGCCCTTCCGGGCAACGAGGCCTTCGGCATCCAGTGGAGCTTCGAGGGCCGATTCGCGGTGTTCGTGGGCGGCTACCCGGTCGTCGTCGACGACGAGGTGGTCGGCGGCATCGGCCTGAGCGGCGGCAACGGCGAGCAGGACACGGCTTGCGGCGTCGCGGCGCTCGCGGCACTGGCGGAGTTGCTCACGCCGCAGGGGCTGAGCGTCGTCGTCCACGCCGACATCAAGAAATAGCGCATGGGGTATCGGATCGAGGTGCTGGAGACCGGCG
>JAYTHL010000227.1:0-1505 GCA_043732605.1 Rhizobacter sp.
TCGTGTCCGTCGCGATCGACGCGATCGAAAACGGCTATGGCGACACCATCCTGTCGCGCGACAAGGCCAAACGCCTCGCATCCTGGATGAGCCTGGAGAAAGCGCTGGAATCCGGCGAATTCGTCACTGGCACCACCAGCGGCAAGGTCAAGGGCGGCCTGACGGTGCTCGTGAACGGCATCCGCGCCTTCCTGCCGGGTTCGCTGATCGACACCCGCCCGATCAAGGACCTGACTCCGTACGAAAACAAGACGATGGAGTTCAAGGTCATCAAGCTGGACCGCAAGCGCAACAACGTGGTGCTGAGCCGCCGCGCTGTGGTGGAAGCTTCGATGGGCGAAGAGCGCGCCAAGCTGATGGAAACGCTGAAGGAAGGCTCCGTCGTCCGTGGGGTGGTCAAGAACATCACCGAGTACGGTGCGTTCGTGGACCTCGGCGGCATCGACGGCCTGCTGCACATCACCGACATGGCCTGGCGCCGTGTCCGCCACCCGAGCGAAGTCGTTCAGGTCGGCCAGGAGCTCGACGCCAAGGTGCTGAAGTTCGACGCCGAGAAGAACCGCGTCTCGCTCGGCATCAAGCAGCTCGGCGACGATCCGTGGCATGGCGTCTCGCGCCGCTACCCGCAGGGCACGCGCCTGTTCGGCAAGGTCACGAACATCGCCGACTACGGCGCGTTCGTCGAGATCGAGCCGGGCATCGAAGGCCTGGTGCACGTCTCGGAGATGGACTGGACGAACAAGAACGTCGCACCGTCGAAGATGGTCTCGCTCGGTGAGGAAGTCGAAGTCATGGTCCTCGAGATCGACGAGGACAAGCGCCGCATCTCGCTCGGCATGAAGCAGTGCAAGGCCAACCCGTGGGAGGAGTTCTCCGCCACGGTGCAGCGCGGCGACCGCGTCAAGGGGCCGGTCAAGTCGATCACCGACTTCGGCGTCTTCGTCGGCCTGGCGGCCGGCATCGACGGCCTCGTGCACCTCTCCGACCTCTCGTGGAACGAGCCCGGCGAGACCGCCGTGCGCAACTACAAGAAGGGCCAGGAGGTCGAGGCGATCGTCCTCGCCGTCGACGTGGACCGCGAGCGCATCTCGCTCGGCATCAAGCAGCTCGACTCCGATCCGTTCACGAGCTACTCGTCGGTCAACGACCGTGGCGCGGCAGTGACCGGCAAGGTCATCACGGTCGACGCGCGCGGCGCCGAGATCCAGCTCAACCCGGACATCACCGGCTACCTGCGTGCTTCCGAGATCAGCCGCGACCGCGTCGAAGACGCGCGCAACGTGCTGAAGGAAGGCGACGAAGTCTCGGCGATCATCATCAACGTCGACCGCAAGGCGCGCTCGATCCAGCTGTCGATCAAGGCCAAGGACAACGCCGACGCCCAGGAAGGCATGCAGCGCCTGGCCAAGGACAGCGAGCGCGAGAACGCCGGCACGACGAGCCTGGGCGCCCTGTTGCGCGCCAAGCTCGACAACCAGAGCAGCGACGACAAGTCGTGATCTGAG
>JAYTHL010000228.1:0-5298 GCA_043732605.1 Rhizobacter sp.
AAGCTTAACCGAAGGCGCCGCCCGGCCCTTGACAGGCCTGCGACCTTGAAAGGAGCGCGGCGCGGCCACATGTGGCAACCTCGCCGCCGTGCGCGCCGCCCGCGCGCCGGCCGACCGTCGTTCCAGCACAAGGTGAAAGCTCCATGGCCCTGATCCCCGCCACCATCCTCACGGGCTTCCTCGGCTCGGGCAAGACGACCCTCCTGAAACGCGTGCTGAGCGAAGCGCACGGCCAGAAGATCGCCGTCATCGAGAACGAGTTCGGCGAGGAGAACATCGACAGCGAGATCCTGGTCCAGGATTCGCGTGAGCAGATCATCCAGCTCAACAACGGCTGCGTCTGCTGCTCGATCCGCGAGGATCTGCGCACGACGCTGTCGGACCTGGCCGAGAAGAAGAGGAAGGGCGAGCTCGACTTCGACCGCGTCGTGATCGAGACCACCGGCCTGGCCGATCCCGGCCCGGTCGCGCAGACGTTCTTCATGGACGACGAGATCGCCGAGCAGTACCTGCTCGACTCGATCCTCACCCTCGTCGACGCCAAGCACGGCGACCAGCAGCTCGACGACCGCCAGGAAGCGCGCCGCCAGGTCGGCTTCGCCGACCAGATCTTCATCAGCAAGACCGACCTCGTCGACGGCAAGACCGTCGAGGCGCTGATCCACCGGATCAAGCACATGAACCCGCGCGCTCCGCAGACGCGGGTGAACTTCGGCGACGTGCCGATCAAGGACGTGTTCGACCTGAAGGGCTTCAACCTCAACGCCAAGCTCGACATCGACCCGGAATTCCTGAAGGCCGACGAGCACGACCACGCGCACGGGCACGACGACCACGAGCACGGCGAGCACTGCGACCATCCGCACCATCACGCCCACGACGACGACGTGAAGTCGTTCGTGTTCCGCGCCGACAAGCCCTTCGACGCCGGCAAGCTCGAGGATTTCCTCGGCGCCATCGTCCAGGTCTACGGGCCGAAGATGCTGCGCTACAAGGGCGTGCTGAGCATGAAGGGGTCGGATCGCAAGGTCATCTTCCAGGGCGTGCACCAGCTGATGGGCAGCGATCTCGGCCCGAAGTGGATGCCGGGCGAAAAGAAGGGCTCCAAGATGGTCTTCATCGGCATCGACCTGCCGCAGGACATCCTCAAGCAGGGGCTCGAGCAGTGCCTGGTCTGAGCGGATCGGCCCGTCCGCCGACCGGGCGATGCTGCGTGGAAGTGGCCGCCTGACACGACTTCATGGTTCGCCGCGCGGCGTGCCGCAGCGCCACTACAATCCGCGGCGGCCAAAACGGCTGCGCCCGTCGCCACGCGGCAGCGCGACCCGGGCCGCGCTGCCGTTGGGAGGAGACCCCGTGAGCAAACCAGCCGTCAAGAAAGCACCCGTCAAGCCGGCCAGGCGCCCCGCCGCGCCGGCGAAGAAGTCCGAGCCGGTCCGGGCGGCGACTCCCCAGAAGGCCGAGGGCAAGGCCAAGGTCGCGACGCCGATCAAGAAATCACCCGCGGCCAAGCCGGTCGCCAAGAAGAACACGGTTCCCAAGAAAGCATCAGTGCCCACACCAAAGACAGCGGTACCCGCGAAGAAGGCGTCGACTCTCGCCGCCTCAACGGGCAAAAAGACTCCTCCGGCCAAGATCCCGGTCAAGACGGCCGCACCCGCCGCGGCGAAGAAGCCCGCGGCCCCGGCCGCCGCCCCCAAGGCCGTTCCGGCACCGAAGCCGGCAGCGGCGGTACCCGCGACGGCCGTGGCCAAGGTCGCCGTCCCGGTGCCGACGCTCGTTCCGGGCGCGCCACTTGCCATGCCGAACGGCTTCGTGCCGCGCAAGCCCGGTCGCGGCACGCCCAAGTATTTCGTCGCGCCGGTGCAGGCTCCCCTGCCCCCGCCGACCTCACGATTCGCCGACCGGTTCGCGCCGCCCCGGCCTCCGACCCGAGAAATGAACAAGGTCGAGAACGACACCCCGCGGGCGGCACACAAGGCGGACCCGAAGCTGGCCAACGCCTGGAAGAGCAAGACCGGTCGCGACCTGAGCGACGACGAGATCATGGCCATGCCCGAGGCCGAGTACATGAACGAGAAGCAGCTCGAATTCTTCCGGGTGAAGCTGCAGACCCTCAAGGACGACCTGCTCAGCAACGCCGGCGAGACCACCGAGCATCTGCGCGAGGACACCTCGATCGTTCCCGACCCCGCCGACCGGGCGACGATCGAGGAAGAGCACGCGCTCGAGCTGCGCACACGCGACCGGGAAAGGAAGCTTCTGAAGAAGATTTCGCAGTCGCTCGGCCGGATCGAGTCGGGAGAGTACGGTTTCTGTGACGAAACCGGCGAACCCATCGGCCTCGGCCGCTTGATCGCCCGGCCCACCGCTACACTGTCGCTCGAAGCGCAGCAGCGGCGGGAGCTGAAGCAGAAGATGTTCGGCGACTGAGCTGCGCGCCCGGGCGATCCGCCCGGGTCGGCCGGCTGAAAGCCGTGGTGGTGACTCCGCTCAGGACCTCTCGATGGCGGAACCCAAAGACACGACGAGTTTCTTTCGCAAGGTGGTCAAGTTCGTGGCCAATCCGGCGACGGAGTGGGCCGAGCTCGACGCTCCGACCGAGGAATCGCGCGAGAGCGAGTACGCCAAGGGCGAGCTCAAGGCGATGATCGAGCGCAAGCGCCGCAACGACTTCGTCCGCAAGCGCGAATTCGACATGCTGCGCAAGGTCCGCCGCGAAGGCCTGACCGGCGAGCAGCTCGCCGCCCTCGGCGGCTCCTCGCGCATCGACGATTCCCAGCCACGCATCTCTGACCAGCCGGTGCGCCAGGACGCGGGTGTCAAGGCCAAGATCGACGAGATCGAGCAGCAGATGGTGGGCGACGGCTACGCCAGCACGCAGCGCCGCGCCCCCGAGTTCTACAACGCCCCGACCCAGCCGGCGCCGCTCGGCATGCTCGGCGGCCAGCCGGTCGTGCCGCCGTCGCACGGCGGCCAGATCGACATGCCTGCCGCGAACGCGCCGATTGCCATGCCGCCGGCCGCGCCGAAGGTGTCACAGGCGGCATCGGTGGCGCCGATCCATCTCGAGATGCCGCAGGCCGAAGACTTCGGCAAGGCTTTCACCGTCGCCGGCAGCACCGAGATGCCGCACGACCCCGACCTCGACGAGGCGGTGATCGCCTTCGCCAACGCCGACTTCGAGCAATGCGAGCAGGCGCTCGCCACGCTCACCGGCCTGACCGGCGCGCGTGCGCAGCACGCCGAGACCTGGCTGGTCCTGTTCGACCTCTACCGTGCGATCGGGCAGCAGCACAAGTTCGAGAGCCTGGCGATGGATTACGCCCAGCAGTTCGGCTGGTCCGCGCCGCAGTGGTTCTCGATGCCCAAGATGGTGGCCGAGGCGGCGAGCGAGGAGCGGCCGAGCAGCTCGCGCATCGAGGGCCAGGTCGGCTGGGTCTGCCCGAGCTACCTCGATGCCGACAGCGTCGCCAAGCTGGCGTCGCTGACCCTGCAGATGCCGCTTCCATGGGTGTTCGACTGGGGCAACGTCGAGACGATCGACGCTGAAGCCGCCGGACGCCTGTCCGAGGTCTTCCGAAGCTGGATCCCGCAGGACCTCGACATGCGCTGGCTCTCCGGCGAGCGCCTCTTCACCGTGCTGCAGGACGCCGCGCCGACGGGCGTTCGCGATGCCGATCCCGCGTTCTGGCAATTGCGCCTCGACGCACTGCGCATGGCCAACCGCCCCGACCAGTTCGACGAGGCGGCGATCGACTATTGCGTCACCTACGAGGTCTCGCCGCCTTCTTGGGAAGCGGCGCGCTGTGTCGTCCGCATCACAGGCTCGACCCAGGGCACGACGCAGCCGCCGATGTCGGTCGTGAGCGACGTCTCGACGAGCTTCCAGGAATCGCAGCTCATCGACGCGCCGAACATGGTCGAGGTCGCCACGGTCGAGCTCTCGGGGCAGCTCGTCGGCGACATCGCGACCACGCTCGCGAAGATGGACAGCGAGCTCGGTCAGGCCAAGATCGTCAACGTCTCGTGCGCGCGCCTCATCCGGGTCGACTTCATCGCCGCCGGCGACCTGCTCAACTGGGTGCTCGCGCGTCGCAACGAGAATCGCACCGTCAGCTTCGTCGATGCGCACCGGATGGTCGCGCTCTTCTTCGGCGCGATGGGCATCAACGAGCACGCGAACGTCAAGGTCCGGACGATCTAGTCAGCCGCCCTGGGCGACGCCGCGACCGGCGGCTTGAATCGCGCCGCTGGCGCCACAATCTCGATCGAATGGACACTTATCACGGCACGACGATCGTCAGCGTCAGGCGCGGCAATGTCGTCGCGCTCGGCGGAGACGGCCAGGTCACCCTCGGCAACATCGTCATCAAGGCAACGGCGCGCAAGGTGCGCCGTCTGCACCACGACAGGGTGCTCGCCGGTTTCGCCGGCGCCACGGCCGACGCCTTCACCCTGTTCGAGCGCTTCGAGGCCAAGCTCGAGAAGCACCAGGGCAACCTCGTGCGCTCGGCCATCGAGTTGACCAAGGACTGGCGCACCGACCGCGTCCTGCGCCGGCTCGAGGCGATGCTTGCCGTCGCCGACCACGAGTCGTCGCTCATCATCACAGGCAATGGCGACGTGCTCGAGCCCGAGTACGGCATCGTCGCCATCGGCTCGGGCGGCTCGTACGCCAGCGCCGCGGCGCGCGCCCTCCTGCAGCACACGGAGCTGTCGCCGAAGGACATCGTCAAGCGCTCGCTCGAGATCGCCGGCGACCTGTGCATCTACACCAACCAGAACCACTCGATCGAGACGCTGGAATGACGGAGACGAAGTCGTCGATGACGCCGCAGGAGATCGTCTCCGAGCTCGACCGGCACATCGTCGGCCAGGGCGGCGCCAAGCGCGCGGTCGCGATCGCGCTGAGGAACCGCTGGCGCCGCCAGCAGGTCGACGAGGCGATGCGCGGCGAGATCACGCCGAAGAACATCCTCATGATCGGTCCGACCGGCGTCGGCAAGACCGAGATCGCGCGACGGCTCGCGCGCCTGGCCGACGCGCCGTTCATCAAGGTCGAGGCGACCAAGTTCACCGAGGTCGGCTACGTCGGCAAGGACGTCGACTCGATCATCCGCGACCTCGTCGACATGGCCGTGAAGCAGGAGCGCGAGACCGCGATGAAGCGCCAGCGCGCGCGCGCCGAGGACGCGGTCGAGGAACGCATCCTTGAAGTCATCGTGCCCGGCACGCGCAGCGAGCTCGGTCTGGCGCCGTCGCCGTCGGCCGACAACACGGCGCGCCAGGTGATGA
>JAYTHL010000229.1:0-5286 GCA_043732605.1 Rhizobacter sp.
GCTGGCCAACCAGAACCGGGTCCAGCTCGAGCGCATCGATCCGGGCGAGCCGCTCGCCAAGCGTTTCGTCGAGACCTTCCGGCTCGACGCCGCCGGGCAGCAGAAGACGCTGCGCGACGGCGATGTGCTGACGCTGCTCGCGATCTCGCCGCAGTTCGCCAACGCGATCACGCTGAAGGGCCATGTGGCGCAGCCGCTGCGCTATCCGTTCACGCCGGGCATGCGCATCCGCGACCTGATTCCCGATCGCGACGCGCTCATCACGCCCGACTTCTACCGCCGCAAGAACCTGCTCGTGCAGGTGATCGAGGACGACGACGATCGCCTGCGCACCGGCGACACGGTCGACGCAACGGGCGCGCGGACGATGCGTTCCAGCCGGACCGCGACGGTGACGCGCAACAGCGTCGGCGGCCCGGACACCGGTGCGAACAGCGCCCGCGCCGATGCCGATCGCACGACCACGACCGACCGGACGCGCAGCGACCGCAGCGTCCGCGACGACGAGGACCGAGCCGCCGTCGCCCGCTCGCGCAAGACGCCGGCCTCGCTCTTCGACGAGCTCAACTGGGACTACGCGACGATCGAGCGGCTGACGCCCGACCTCAGCACCCAGGTGATCTCCTTCAACCTCGGCAAGGCCGTGCTGCAGAACGACGAGGCGAACAACATCGCGCTCGCTCCCGGCGACGTGGTCACGGTCTACAGCCAGAAGGACGTGCGCGTCCCGGTCGCACGGCAGACGCGGCTGGTGTCGCTCGAAGGCGAGGTCAACGCGCCGGGCATCTATCAGTTGCAGGCCGGCGAAACGCTGCGCGAGCTGATCGCCCGCGCCGGCGGCTTCACGCCGCAGGCCTACGTCTACGGCCTCGACCTGAGCCGCGAGGAGACGAAGGCGCGCCAGCGCGACAACCTCGCGACTGCGATCGCCCGGCTCGAGTCGCTCTCTGCCGTGCAGGCGGCGCGCGACGCCGCCAACCGGCGCGACGACGCCACCGCCGCCGCGACGACCACGGTCGTCAGCAACGCCGCGACGCAGGCCCAGCTCTCGCGCCTCTCGCGGATCGTGCCGAACGGCCGGATCGCCCTCGAGCTCCTGCCCGAGACGCGCTCGATCGACGGCCTGCCCGACCTGCCGCTCGAGCACGGCGACCGCATCAGCGTGCCGCCGCGACCCGGCTTCGTCACCGTCGCCGGGGCCGTCGTCAACAGCAACGCCTTCGTCTGGAAGTCCGGCCGCACGGCCGGCGACTATCTGCGCCTGGCCGGCGCCGACGAAGCCGCCGACATCTCCAAAATGTTCATCCTGCGCGCCGACGGCACGGTCAACAGCTCGTCGGACCAGCGTGGCTTCTTCGGCCGCGGCAGCCTGGAATCGGTGCCATTGCAGCCGGGCGACGCGCTGGTCGTGCCGAACCAGCTCGACTTCGAGACCTGGGGCCGGGCCTTCGTGCGCAACCTGAAGGACTTCGCTCAGATCATTTCGGGCTTCGGCATCGGCATCGCTGCCATCCACTCGATCAACAACTGATCGACACGATGCTCAGCGCCGACTCGACCACGCCGCTCCAGGCGGCCCAGGCCCTCTACGACGATCCGGTCGACGAGCCCGCGGTCGCCCTGACCGACATGCTCGCCTGGCTCGGCGAGAAAAAGGGGCTGATCCTCGCCGTGACCGCTCTCGCGGCCATCGCGTCGCTTGTCGTGGCGATGTTGCTGCCGGCCGTCTACACCGCAAGAACGACGTTTCTCGCACCGGGCTCGCAGCAGCAGAGCGGCTCGGCCGCCGCGCTCGCCGCGCTCGGCTCGCTCGGCGGACTTGCCGGCAGCATCGCCGCCAAGTCACCCGACGAGCTCTACGTCGCGCTGCTCAAGAGCGACTCGGTGCAGCGCGCGCTCGCCGACCGCTTCGACCTGAAGAGCCACTACGACGTCGGCAACTACGAGGCACTGCGCAAGACGCTGCCGGGCTACATCCGCGTGTCGTCGGACAAGAAGAGCGGCGTGATCATCGTCGAGGTCGACGACAAGGATCCCAAGTTCGCCGCCGATCTCGCCAACGCGCACGAGGGCGAAGTCACTAGGCTGCTCGCCCGGCTCGCCGTCTCGGAAGCTCAGCTGCGGCGCGCCTTCTTCGAGAAGCAGTTGCAGGAGACGAAGAACAATCTCGTCAAGGCCGAGCAGTCGCTGCAGGCGGTGCAGGAGAAGTCGGGCGTGATCGTGCTCGACAAGCAGGCCGAGGCGCTGATCACCGGCGCGGCGCTGGTGCGTGCGCAGATCACCGAGCGCGAGGTGCAGCTGAAGGTGCTGCGCACCTCGGCGACCGAGCAGAACCCCGCCGTGATGCAGCTCAGCTCCGAGCTGCGCGCGCTGCGCAGCGAGCTCGCGCGCATGGAGTCGGCGCAAGGCGGCGCTGCCGGCAGCGCCGCCGACATGCCGGTCGGCAAGATCCCCGAGGCCGCCGTCGACTACGTCCGCGCCCGGCGCGAGTTGAAGCTGCAGGAGACGATCCTCGAGAGCATGGTGCGCCAATACGAGATCGCCAAGCTCGACGAAGCCAAGGAAGGGCCGGCCTTGCAGCAAGTCGACGTCGCCGTGCCGCCCGACTACAAGTCCAAGCCGGCGCGCGCGGTCATCGTTCTCTCGGGCACGCTGATCGCGCTGGTGCTGGTCTCGCTCTGGGTCATCCTGCGCCGCTATCTCGCGCTGGTTCGGGCCAGCGATCCGGCGGCGTCGGCCGCGTGGCGCAACCTCGCCAGCGCCTGGAGCTTCAGGCGCTGACCAGGGTCACGACGCCGCGCAGCGTCGACAGCTCGGCGACGAGCGACACAGCAGATGCCGGGCCGAGCGCGTCGACACCGAGCAACGCAACGAGCGCTGGCTCGATCCCGGCGACGCCGACGGAACGCAGCTCGACGTCGCTGCGCGGCAAGTCGTCGGTCGGATGCACGTCGCCCCACTGGATGAGGAGCGGCACCGCGCCCGCGGCATGTCGACGGCCACCGGCGGCGATCGCGATGCGCCAGCGCAGCAGGCCGCGCGGCGTCATGCGCTCGGCGTCGACGATCAGGCCCGGGTCGTAGCCGGCGTCGCGCAGGCCAGCCGCCGCGGCGACGATGTCGCCGGTCCGTGCGACCCAGTGAACGAGCTTCGGCCCCGCGGCGATCTGCGCCTGCAGCTCGGGGCGATCGAGATCGAACCAGCGCGCCCGCGGTGGCGAAGGCGCATCGGGGTCGATCGCGATGAGCTCGATGTACGCGCGTGGGAAACGCGGCGACGAGACCGCGACGAGGAGGTTGTGCGTGCCCATCAGCGCGTGCCGGCCGCCGGTCGCTGGCATGCAGCCGAGGATCGCTTCTGACCAGGCGCGGCCGTCGTCGAGCGTGCGGCACGCGACGACGAGGTGGTCGAGCTCGATGCGTGCGGCAGCGGCCTCGCTCACAGCTCGACGTCGCCACGGATGCAGGTGACGGTCTCGCCGCCGACCCAGATCGTCGCGCCTTCGCGTGCGATGCGGACGCGGCCGGCACGGCCGAGGCGCGTGCCCTGCGCGGCGATGTAGCGATCGGGCGCGCGGCCGGTCGCGATCAGCCACTCGGCCAGGCCGGCGTTCAGGCTACCGGTGACCGGATCCTCCGAGAACGCGGGGCGGCCGACGAAGCCGCGCACCTCGAACGCGCACTCGCCACCGGCCGGATGCGCGCCGACGACGCCGATCGTGCGGAAGCGCCCGAGCAGCCCGCCGTCTGGCTCGGTCCCGAGCACCGTCGCCGCCGAGTCGAACAAGAGGCCAAGCCAGCGCGGACCGTTGGTCAGCCACTGCGCGTCGATCAGTCGTTCGCGCGGCACCTTCAGCGCGGCGAGCGCGGCAGCGAGGTCGTCGTCGCAGACCACTTCGCGCACGAGCGGCGGTGCCGCGAACGCGGCCGACGTCCCTTCGCGCCGCAAGCGCACGAGGCCGACGCCGCATTGCTGCACGACCTCGCGGGCGCGCTTCGCGACGCCGCCGCGCTCGAGCCACGCGTGGCAGCTGCCGAGCGTCGGATGACCGGCGAACGGCAGCTCGCCGCCCGGCGTGAAGATGCGCACGCGGTAGTCGGCGGCCGGATCGGTCGGGGCGAGCAGGAAGGTCGTCTCGCTCAGGTTCGTCCAGCGCGCGAAGGCCTGCATGCGCGCGTCGTCGAGCGCATCGGCGCCGTGGACGACGGCGAGCGGATTGCCGAGCAGCGCCGTGCCGGTGAAGACGTCGACCTGGGTGAAGGCGAAGCGCGTCATGGCGCGACGCGCTCGTAGCGGGACTGCGCCGCGCTGACTGCGGCCGGGCCGCGCGCGGCGGACTCCGCCTGCAGATCGCGCAGGGCCGCGGCGAGCGACGCGATGCCGCGCCCGATCGCCTCCGCAGCGACGGTGACGAACGAGAGCCGGAGCGTGTTCGAGCGCGGCGCAACGGCGAAGAACGAGGTGCCCGGCACGAAGGCCACGCCGCGCTCGACCGCCTTCGCGAGCAGCGCGTCGCTGTCGACGCCCGCCGGCAGCTCGACCCAGAAGAACATGCCGCCGCCCGGCGTGCGCCAGCGACAGGCGAGCGGGCCGCTCGTCGGCAGATGGGCGGCGAGCGCGGCCTGCATCGCGTCGCGCTGCTGGCGGTAACGGGCGCGGATCGTCGGCACGTGGGTGTCGAGAAAGCCGGTCTTGACGATCTCGTGGACGATGCGCTGGTTGAAGCCCGGCGTGTGCAGGTCCGCGGCCTGCTTGGCCTCGACCAGTTTGTCGAAGAGCGCCGGCGGCGCGACGACGTAGCCCAGGCGCAGCCCCGGCACGAGCACCTTCGAGAAGCTGCCGAGGTAGACCGTGCCCTCGGGCCAGAGCGAAGCGATCGGCGCTGGCGGCGGCGCGTCGTACCAGAGGTCGCCGTACGGGTTGTCCTCGACGATCGGCATGCCGGCAGCTTCGGCGGCACGCGCGAGCTCGACACGGCGCGAGACGCCTATCTGGCGACCGCTCGGATTCTGGAAGTTCGGCAGCGCGTAGAAAAAGCGCGCGCCGCGTGCCGCGGCGAGCGAGTCGGGACGCGGACCTTCGTCGTCGCTCTCGACAGTCGTGAACTCGGGCTCGTAGGCGACGAAGGCCTGGAGCGCGCCGAGGTAGGTCGGCGATTCGACGGCGACACAGCTTCCGGCATCGATCAGCACCTTGCCGACGAGATCGAGCCCTTGCTGCGAGCCGGTGGTGATCAGCACCTGGTCGGCGCTCGCGAGCACGCCCTGGCGCTGCATCTCGCCGGCG
>JAYTHL010000230.1:0-5268 GCA_043732605.1 Rhizobacter sp.
CCGAGGCGCGCGAGCGCGCCGAGGAGCTACTCGCCGCGGTGCAGATCCGCCAGCCGGCGCGCGTGCTCGATCAATACCCGCACGAGCTCTCGGGCGGCATGCGCCAGCGGGTGCTGATCGCAATCGCCTTCGCCTGCAGGCCGAAGCTGATCGTCGCCGACGAGCCGACGACCGCCCTCGACGTCACAGTCCAGCGCGAGATCCTTCGCCTGCTGCGCTCTCTGCAGCGCGACGAAGGCGCGGCGGTTCTCTTCATCACCCACAACCTGGGACTGGTCGCGAAGCTGTGCGACCGGGTCAGCGTCATCCACTCCGGCCGGATCGTCGAGGACGGCGCCGTCGGTGCGATCTTCGCCGCGCCCCGGAGCGACTACACGCGCGCGCTCTTCGCCGCCACGCCGCGCCACGACCGGCCGGCCGCTGCGCTGCAGCCGATCGCGCCGGAGGTCACCGCGGCGTTGCTCGCCGAGGCGCGCGCGTACGACTCGCGATGGCAGGCGCCGCGCAGCATGCGTCATCGGGAGCCGCCCGATGGCTGAGCCGTTGCTGTCGCTGCGTGGCGTCGATCTCGCTCTGCCCGACCTGGCGCGCCGTCCCTTCCTCGGCCGCACCCCGCTGAAGGCGATTCTGCAAGGCGTCGACCTCGACGTCGCCGCCGGCGAGTCGGTCGGCCTCGTCGGCGAGTCGGGCTCCGGCAAGTCGACCCTGGCTCGCACTGCGCTGCGCCTGCACGAGCCGCAAGCCGGACGCATTCTCTTCGCCGGGAAGGACATCACGCACGCCGACGAGGTCGAAGTCAAGCCGCTGCGCGAGCGCATGCAGATGATCTTTCAGGACCCGATGTCGTCGCTCAACCCGCGGCGGCGCATCGGCGAGATCGTCGCCCAGCCGCTGCGCGTGGCCGGTCGCGAGGCCGGCGTTGCGACCGTCGCGCGCTTGCTCGCTCAGGTGCAATTGCCGGCTGACTTCGCCCGGCGCTATCCGCACGAGCTGTCAGGCGGGCAGCGGCAGCGGGTCGGCATCGCGCGAGCGATCGCGCTAGCGCCCGCGCTGATCGTCGCCGACGAGATTGTCTCGGGACTTGACGTGTCGACGCAGGCGCACATCCTCATCCTGTTGCGGGAGTTGAAGCGCGATCTCGGCCTGGCGCTGCTCTTCGTCTCTCACGACCTGTCGGTGGTGCGCGTGCTGTGCGATCGGATTGTCGTGCTGCGCGATGGTCGGGTCGTCGAGACAGCGCCGGTCGCGGAGCTGTTCGCCCGCCCGACGAGCGGCTACAGCCGCGCTTTGCTGGATGCGATACCGTTGCCCGATGTTGATCCGCACTGGCTCGACTTGGCGGCTGGCGAAGAGGAGACAGCGATGAAGATCCAAGGATGCACGGCGCTCGTCACAGGCGCCAACCGCGGCCTCGGCCGCGCGATCGTCGATGCGCTGCTCGCAGCCGGCGCGGCCAAGGTGTACGCGACCGCGCGCGACCCGTCGTCGCTGCGAACGCTCGCCGCCGCTTCGGGCGGCCGCGTCGTCGCGCGCGCGCTCGACGTCACCCGCGACGAGCAGGTCAAGGCCGCCGCCGCCGCGTGCGGCGACGTCATGCTCCTCGTCAACAACGCCGGCATCAACCGCAACCAGGGCCTTATCGCCGCGAAGTCGCTGGAAGATGCGAAAGCCGAGATGGCGATCAACTACTTCGGCACCCTCGCCATGTGCCGCGCCTTCGCACCGGTACTGAAGGGCCACGGTGGCGGCGCGATCGTGAACGTGCTCTCGATTGTGGCCAAGGCGACGATCCCGGCAATGGGATCGCTCTGCGCCTCCAAGGCCGCGGCGCTGCGCATGACCGAGGGAGTGCGCGCCGAGCTCGAGACGCAGGGCACGCGGGTCGTCGCGCTCATGACGGGCGCGCTCGACACTGACATGGCGCGCGACTTCCAGGGCCCAAAGTCGGCGCCATCCGATGTCGCGAAGGTGCTGCTCGCGGCCGTCGATGCCGGCGACGAAGAGGTCTATCACGGGCCGATGACCGAGTGGATCAATGGCGTACTTATCGGCGACGCAAAAGCCCTCGAAACCGAGCTCGCCAAATACCTGCCGTCTTGACGCGGCGACTCGATGGGGCAACCAGTGAAGCTATCTCTTGTCACTGGCCGCTCATGGCCCGGCCGCTGCAGGAGCGCAGGCGTTTCTGACCGACCCGTCGTGGCCTAGGATGAATAGCCACTGCAAGACGATAGGCGGATCACGATGGGCCAAACACCGCGGTCCAGATCTCTCGCGATGCCGAGAGGTGCAAATCGTCATCGACGCGCAGCAGGCCAGATCGGGCGGCCTCGGCCTCGGCCACGGCCTCCACGCCGGCACGCACACGCGCCAGAAGCGGTTCGAGACACTCGGCCGGCTTGGTCGGAAGCGACAGCCGCGCATAGTGCTGTTTCGCTTCGGCCTGCCAGCGCTCGACGCGCAAGAATAGACGCTCGCGGCCGCGAAAGTTCAGGCTGTGCTCGATCCACACCGAGCCGTTGCGCACTGATCGACGCAGAGCAAAAAGCGTGGCCACCTCCAATGCCCGGAACGCGCGCTCGCGGTCATGGCGCGAGCTCGCGTCACGCCAAACCGACCCAAGGCGGGTTGCGGCGACATCGTCAGGCATCGTCCTGAGGCTGCCGGCGTACAGCTTGCGCAGCGTGGCCAGCGCGGTGGTGCTCGCTGGTCGCCTGCCAGGGCAGCTTGGCAATCGCGACCAGCAACGAGCGCACAGGGCGAATGGCGAACGGCTGCTGCACGCCTGAGCGGCGTCACCTCGCTTCGTAGCCCCAGGCAGCACGTCACCCGACTCGCTTGCCCGTGCGTCGTCCGATGCTGCCGGTGATAGTTGGAGAGACTACCCTAGCCCGTCGCCCCGCCAAGTCTGTGTTCGTGGGCACTGGCGTTGGACGGCAGTGATTGGGTCTAGGTCAGAGGCGCCTGGATCGCCCTGTAAACGCTTCCAGAGCAACAGGGAATCTCTCCTATGGACCTCGCTAGGGTGCCCGGTACAAAGCACACAGCTTGTTGCCGTCGGGATCGCGCACGTAAGCCAGGTGGAGAAGACCTAGGCTTGTTTCGCGCAGGCCCGGTTCTTCCTCGATAGAAGTGCCTCCGTGCGCGACAGCGACATCGTGAAACTGGCGCACGTGCTCGGGAGAGCTGCATTTGAAACCTACGGTGCCGCCATTGGCATGAGTCGCAGGTTCGCCATCGATCGGTTCGCTCACACAAAAGGTTATGCCGTCGTGGCGGTAAAAGAGCCGCTTGTGACCGGTGCGCGCTGCGTTGCGCAACGGCTCACCGGCGCCTAAAAATCCAAGCAAGGCATCGTAGAAGCGCTTCGAGCGCTCGATATCATTTGTTCCGACCATGACGTGACTCAGCATGTCGCTCTCCTTTGACGCTTTTGTGATGTTCGCTACCGGACGAGCCGGGCGATCCCCTATTGAGACGCGTTTCGTGCCGCCGGCTTGCGCTTGGTTTTGAACTCTTCGATCGCGACTTCAACCTTCTTGCGTACATTGCCGACGGCCTTCACGACTTCCTCGCCGATGCCAGGTGAGACGCCTCCCTTGGCCGCCTCGTATCGGACCTCGTGACTTTGCCTGGCTGCGACGAGCCTGCGATCTTGAGCGCGGCCTCTCGGCGTCTGAGGCGTCTTCTTGGCGACCATCTTCTTCGCTACCGCAGTCTTGGGAGCAGCCTTCTTAGACGCAGCCTTCTTCGCAGTTGCCATTTCTCCCTCCGGTGCGCCCGCCGAGTGCCGGCCGTCTGAGTATGGGCTTGCACTTTCGTGACCGCCAGTCCAGTCGAGTCTCTAAGCGGGTTATGTCGCAATAGCGGCGTAAGTCCGCAAAAGCGCCCTGTGGGCCTGAGCTGGCGCATGGACGAGACCCATATCAAAGTCGCCGGCCAGTGGAAATACCTGTACCGGGCCGTCGATCGTGCCGGTGCCACGATCGACTTTCTGCTTCGGGCTCACCAAGACCTCGCTGCGGCGCGGCGATTCTTTGAACGCGCCATCGAGCTTCACGGTGTGCCGGAGACGATCACCGTCGACAAGAGCGGTGCCAACACGGCGGCCATCGAGGGCATGCGCGCCGACTCTGGCACAGCAGCAATTTCGAAGGCGATACCGGTTGTCGAGAACGTCAACGAGGTGAATCCCAAGGCGTCGACGAATGTGTAGAGCGTCGATTCAGCGTTGTTACCCCCGCCGGAACTGAACGACGACCCCGTGACAGTCACCGTCCCGTCCGTAAAAAGACTGTTGTAAGAGTCCAGAGATCCCCAGAGAAAGGTGAAAGCCGTGACGGGGGCGGCGAAGCTGATCGTGCCCGTTGGGGAAGCCAGCAGCCGTGCTCAGCACCGAGTAGCTCGCGATTGATGACCCTGCTGGCGTTTTCGGCGTGAGGTAGGAATTCACCAGCAATGCCGTCTCCGTGACAAAGCCCGTACCGGAGACCGACTGAAAGGTCGCCGCTTCGGACAGCGTCTGCAGGGAAACGAGTGCCGCGGCAGCGAATGCGATCGGTGCAACTTTCATGAGGGACTCCTATGAAGTGAGCAGTGCCGGATCGCACTTCTTGCAGCGCAGCAAATGGCGCGCCTTCTTCCATGCAAGTGACAACTGAATCCGCGTTGTCGCGACGTTTGCATGTCTGGACCACACCTGCCTTAGGGCTACGCTGAACAAGCTGCCGATTTCAGTCGAGGTGACTGTTCGTGGTTTCGCATTGCGCGATCGGTGAGTCGATGCGGAGGCGATCGAGTGGAACAGGCCGACGGGATTGGGTCACCGCCACGGTAGCTCCCGGCACGGAAGTAGGCGAGCTGCACATCCCAGGCGTCGGCGAAGTTCCAGGCGCCGCCAAGCTTGAACTGGGTGCTTGCGCGGTCGCAGGGGAACGACGCGACGCACGACCCGGCCCCGATCGAGACCGGCGGCGACGCCGACCGAGAAGCCCTGAGCCGCGACGGCGGCCGCCCCGATGCAGGCGAGGACGGCGACGGAGGCGCGCAGCGCATTGGACATCTCGACACGACCGAGCGAGAAAGGACGATGAGGTGACATGCAGACTCCGGCAAACGAGGGCTCGCTCGGCCGATGTTTGGGGGCCTTGCTTTGTAAGACGAATTTGGCATGCAAAGCGTGCCAATGATTTCGACGGTTACTAAATGAAGATTCGGACGGCAGTCTCGCAGTTGGATCTCGTTTTTGAGAGAAGGCGCTATGACACT
>JAYTHL010000231.1:0-15736 GCA_043732605.1 Rhizobacter sp.
CGTTGTGCGCTTGCGCCGGCCAGGGCAGCGCAAGCGAGCAGATCAGGACGCCGGCAAGACATCTCGAAGGACCGTGCAGCATGGTCGTCTCCTCGTGCCTGAAGAATCAGGCGCGAGGATGATGCCGCGATTTCTGCGCGGTCGGTAGCGATGCCTACCGCTCGGCCACTCGGGGCCGCAGCCGGCTCACGCCAGCTTGCCGTGGCAGTTCTTGTACTTCTTGCCACTGCCGCACGGACACGGATCGTTGCGGCCCGTCTTCGGCACAGCGCCCGGCACCGCCGCGCGTGACGAGGCCATCGCCGCAGCGACCGCACCCATCGCTGCCTGCGCGGCCTGGGCGGTGTCGTCGCCGCGATCCTCGGAGACGCTGCCGTCGTCGTTCGGGTGCGTGTACGTGACGTTGCTGAACTGCTCGGCGCGCTCCTCGATCGCGAGCGCGGCCTGGCGCACTTCCTCTTCCGACTGGATGCGCACGCTCATCAGGACGCGCGTCACGTCCATCTTGACGACGTCGAGCATCTGCGAGAAGAGCTCGAAGGCCTCGCGCTTGTATTCCTGCTTCGGGTTCTTCTGCGCGTAGCCGCGCAGGTGGATGCCCTGGCGCAGGTAGTCGAGCGCGGCCAGGTGCTCGCGCCAGTGCTGGTCGATCGACTGCAGCAGGATCATCCGCATGAACGGCGTGAACTGCTCGAGGCCGACCTTCTCGACCTTGCCGTCGAAGACCTGGTCGGCCGTCTGCTGCACCTTCTCGACGACGTCCTCGTCGGTGACCGAATCGCTCTTGTCGACCATCGCGACGAGCGGCACGTCGAGCTGCCATTCGTCCTTGAGCACCTTCTCGAGCGTGGGCAGGTCCCACTGCTCCTCGACGCTCTCGGCGGCGACGTAGGTGCGCACGACGTCTTCCATCGTGCTCTTCCTCAGGTTCTGGATCTGCGCCTGCAGGCTCGGCGCCTCGAGGATGTCGTTGCGCTGCTGGTAGATGACCTTGCGCTGGTCGTTGGCGACGTCGTCGTACTCGAGCAATTGCTTGCGCACGTCGAAGTTGCGCGCCTCGACCTTGCGTTGCGCGCCTTCGATCGAGCGCGTGACGATGCCGGCCTCGATCGCCTCGCCGTCGGGCATCTTGAGCCGCTCCATGATCGCGCGCACGCGGTCGCCAGCGAAGATCCGCATCAGCGAATCGTCGAGGCTCAGATAGAAGCGCGACGAGCCCGGGTCGCCCTGGCGGCCCGAGCGGCCACGCAACTGGTTGTCGATCCGGCGCGACTCGTGGCGCTCGGTGGCGATGATGCGCAGGCCACCCTGCCGAACGACGGCCTCGTGCAGTCCTTGCCACTCGTCGGCGAGCTTGCGGGCGCGGGCGAGCTTGTCTTCCGGTTCGATCGCCTCGTCGGCGTCGATGATCTTGACCTGGTTCTCGACGTTGCCGCCGAGGACGATGTCGGTGCCGCGACCAGCCATGTTGGTGGCGATCGTGATCACGCCGGGCCGACCCGCCTGGGCGACGATCTCGGCTTCCTTCGCGTGCTGCTTGGCATTGAGCACGGCGTGCGGCAGCTTGGTCTTCTGCAGCAGGCCCGAGATCAGCTCGGAGTTCTCGATCGACGTCGTGCCGACGAGCACCGGCTGGCCGCGCGTGTGGCAGTCGCGGATGTCCTCGATCACCGCCTCGAACTTCTCGCGGCTGGTCTTGTAGACGAGGTCGAGCTCGTCCTTCCTGATCGTCGGCAGGTTCGGCGGGATCACGACCGTCTCGAGGCCGTAGATCTCCTGGAACTCGTAGGCCTCGGTGTCGGCCGTGCCGGTCATGCCCGAGAGCTTGCCGTACATGCGGAAGTAGTTCTGGAAGGTGATCGACGCGAGCGTCTGGTTCTCGCTCTGGATCGGCACGCCTTCCTTGGCCTCGACGGCCTGGTGCAGGCCGTCGCTCCAGCGCCGGCCGGTCATCAGGCGGCCGGTGAACTCGTCGACGATCACGACCTCGGGCCCGTTCTCGCCCTGCTGCACGACGTAGTGCTGGTCGCGGTTGTAGAGGTGGCGCGCGCGCAGGGCCGCGTACACGTGGTGCATCAGCGTGATGTTGGCCGGGTCGTACAGGCTCGCGTCCTCGACAAGCAGGCCCGCTTCGCGCAGCAGGTCTTCTGCGCGCTCGTGGCCGTCTTCGGTGAGGAAGACCTGG
This sequence comes from Rhizobacter sp., assembly GCA_043732605.1. Classification (GTDB taxonomy): domain Bacteria; phylum Pseudomonadota; class Gammaproteobacteria; order Burkholderiales; family Burkholderiaceae_C; genus Schlegelella_A. Next base: position 2,186 of record JAYTHL010000231.1, read on the forward strand.
TGCGTCTTCTCGTCGACGGTGAAGTCGCCCGGATCGATCACGCCTTCGCCGGTGCGCAGGTCGAGCTCGCCGATCTGCTTCTTCATCTTCGGGACGACGGCGTTGATGCGCACGTACATCTCCGTGTGGTCTTCGGCCTGGCCGCTGATGATGAGCGGCGTGCGCGCCTCGTCGATCAGGATCGAGTCGACCTCGTCGACGATCGCATACGAGAGGCCGCGCGCGACGCGGTCCTTCGTGTCCTGGACCATGTTGTCGCGCAGGTAGTCGAAGCCAAACTCGTTGTTGGTGCCGTAGGTGACGTCGGCCGCGTAGGCCGCCTGCTTGTCCTCGCGCGACATCTGCGGCAGGTTGACGCCGACGGTGAGGCCGAGGAAGGTGTACAGGCGCCCCATCCACTCGGCGTCGCGCCGGGCCAGATAGTCGTTGACGGTGACGACGTGCACGCCCTTGCCGGTGAGCGAGTTCAGGTAGACGGGCAAGGTCGCCATCAGCGTCTTGCCTTCGCCGGTGCGCATCTCGGCGATCTTGCCGGCGTTGAGCGTCATGCCGCCGATCAGCTGGACGTCGAAGTGGCGCATCTTCAGCGAGCGCTTGCTCGCTTCTCGCACCGCCGCGAACGCCTCGGGCAGGATCGCGTCGAGCGATTCGCCGCCCGCAACGCGGGTGCGGAACTCGACGGTCTTGGCGCGCAGCTCGGTGTCGCTCATCGTCTCGAACGACGGCTCGAGCGCGTTGACCTTGATCACGACCTGGCGGTATTGCTTCAGGAGCCGGTCGTTGCGGCTGCCGAAGATCGAGGTGAGAAGCTTGGGCAACATGCTGGTCGGAAGGTGGAGCGGGAATCGACCCGCCGTGGATTCGGTGCGGCGGCAGGCGATGCCTCGGCAGGGCGGAAGTGCGGCCGGCGGCACCGAATGCAAGCGACGCCCGGCTGGCCGGCAGAACCGCGCATTTTACTCGCCGACCCCCGGATCGATAGACTCGACCGGTGAGCAGGAAGCCCGTCTCCCCGAACCTCCCTGCGCTCGGCATCGCCGACGCCCTGCGGGCAAGCGCCCCGCTGGCCCGGCTCGGCGAGCGGATTCGGCTGTCGAAGGCCTATTTCGACCTCGTCCGACCGGGCTTTCCCGGGGCTCTGGCGGCGCACGTGCAGGCCGGGCCGGTCGACGAGGAAGGCTGGTCGCTGCTCTGCGCCAACGCGTCGGTCGCGGCCAAGCTGCGCCAGCTCGTGCCGCACCTTGAGCAGCGGCTGAAGGACGCCGGCCACGCCGTTGCGGCGATCCGCGTCAAGGTGCAGCCGCGCGACGGCTGACAATATCCACTGAACCAATCGTGTCGGCGCCACGCGGTGCTGGAGCGTTTCGAAAGGCATGAACATGAATCGTCGCGACTTCTCGGCTTCCTTCCTCGGCACCGGCCTCTCGGCCGCCGCCCTTCTCGCCTGGCCCTCGGCCCGGGCCCAGGGCCCCGAGCCCGTCGAAGGCCGGGAGTTCACCAAGATCACGCCGGCGCAGCCGCAGACGGCGAGCGGCAAGATCGAGGTGCTCGAGTTCTTCTCGTACGCCTGCCCGCACTGCAACGCCTTCGAGCCGACCATCGAGGCCTGGGCCAAGACGCTGCCCGCCGACGTCGTCCTGCGCCGCGTGCCCGTGCCCTTCCTGATGAACTACGACAACTTCCAGCACGCCTACTACGCGCTCGAGACGATGGGCGCCGTCGATGCGATGCAGCAGAAGATCTTCCGCGCCATCCACGTCGACCGCCAGCGCCTCGAGAAGCCCGAGGACATCGCCGCCTTCGTCGGCAAGAACGGCGGCGACGCGACCAAGTTCCTCGCCGCGTTCAAGTCGTTCTCGGTCGCGACCTCGGTCTCGCGGGCCAAGAAGATGGTCGCCGACTACAAGGTCGAGAGCGTGCCGCTGCTCACCGTCGCCGGCCGCTACGCGACGTCGCCCGCGCTCGCCAACGGCGGGCCGCAGTCGCTCGCCGTGGTCGACGCGCTGGTCCAGCGCACTCGCAAGGGCTGACGCTCTTGTCGTCGCGCCCCGGCGCGAGACCGCTCGTCCTCGTCGCCCTCGCCTGCTCGGCCGCGCTTGCGTGCGCGCCGCAGGCACGCGCCGCAGACGCCGCCGACGCGACCAGCCCGACCGGCGCGGAAGCACGGCAGGCGCACGTGCGCCTGGGCATCGAGCGCGTCAAGTTCCCAGGCGACGAGAGCGTCGGCATGGTCGGCACGACCTACCTCGTCGATGTCGGCAAGGACACCGGCTTCTCGCTCGGGCCTGCGGTCTACGGCGCGATCACGGGCAAGCGCGGCGGCTTCTTCACCTTCGGCGGCGAGGCCGCGTGGCGCACGAAGCTGATCGGGCCGCTCGCGACCGAGATCGGCCTCTATGCCGGCGGCGGCGGCGGCGCGGCCGCACCGCAGGGCGGCGGCCTGATGCTGCGGCCGCACGCCGACCTGCTCTGGGTCAACGACGGCTACGCCTTCGGCGTCAGCGTCTCGAAGGTGAAATTCCCGAACGGGCAGATCGACAGCACGCAGATCGGGCTGGTGTTCGACGCCGGCACCGACTTCAATTTCGTGCCCGCGCGTCGGCTCGGCGCGCCGGTGCAGTCGGGCGGTCGCACCGGCATCGGCTTCGACCGCATGGAGATCGTGCTCGGCACTTATCGGACGAAGAGCTCGCTCCTGCTCAATGACGGCAACCCGTCACCGCATTACATCCGCACGCTCGGCGTGCGCGCCGAGCGCGGCTGGGGCCGCAACGCCTATTGGGGCGTGGAGGCGAGCGGCGCGGCGCAGTCGGGCGTCGCCGGCTACGCCGAGTACCTGGTGACGGCGGCCATCGAGGACACGCTGGTCAAGGGCGTCGTCGACGGGGGCGCGCGCATCGGCTTCGGCATGTCCGGGGGCGGCAACATCCCGGTCGGCGGCGGTGCGCTCGCCAAGGCCTCGCTCTACGGCCTCGTGCGCGCGAGCGAGAACCTCGCGGTGTCGCTCGAAGGCGGCGTCGCGGGCTCGCTGGGCACCGGCAAGTTCCGCGCGGCGAGCCTCGGCGTCGGCGTGGTCTGGGCATTCGACGCACCGGCCGGCAACCAGGTCGCCTCGCGCGCGGTGCGCAACGACTTCAGCTTCGGTATCGAGCAGTTCAACGCGGCGCGGCGCGACGGCAGCACGCGCCTCCTGCAGGCAGACGTGCTGAAGATCGATCGCTTCGTGACGCCGAACGCATACCTCACCGGCCAGGTCCACAGCGCGGTCGCGGGCGGTGCGGGCGGCTATTCGGCAGCTCTGATCGGCGCCGGCTGGCTGCAGCCGATCGTCCCGTCATTGCACGTCGGCGTCGAGGGCCTGGCGGGCGCGTCGGGTGGCGGCGGCGTCGACAGCCACGGCTTCATCGGCCAGGCGCAGGGCTTCGTCGGCTGGCAGGCGACGCCGGCGATCGCGCTGCGCGTCGGCGGCGGACGCATCAAGGCCGGACGCGGACCGCTCACGGGCAACGTCGTCAACGCGCTCGTCACCTTCACATACGGCGTGTCGTCGGGCGGCTGAGGCCGCGCCCGACTAGATCGGCGCGCGACCCGATCGCAAGCGAACGACGGCGCGCACGCCGTGGCCTTCGGGTCCGGCGTCGAGCGCGAGGCTGCCGCCCATCAGCTCGGCATAGCGCGACGCGATCGCCAGCCCCAGGCCTGCGCCAGCACCGAGCTTCACGCCGGCCAGGCCCTGCGTCCAGCGCTGCGTCATGCTGTCGCGATGCTCCGCGGCCAGCCCCGGGCCGTTGTCGGTGACCGCGATCAGCACCTCGCCGTTGCGACTCTCGATCTCGACGGTGACAGTCGCCGGCCCTGCGCCGCGACCGTAGCGCAAGGCGTTGTCGACGAGGTTCGCGAGCACGCCCTCGAGCAGCACCGGAGACGCCTCCGCCGAAACGGGCGCATCGAGCCCGGCGGCACCGAGGTCGACGCCGACGGCATCGGCGCGCGCGACGAACGAGAGCAGGACACGGCGCACGAGCTCGTCGATGCGTACCGACTCGAGCTTGACGCTGTCGCGCGCCTCGTCGGCGAGCGCGAGCGCGAGAAGCTGGTCGACGAGGTGGCTCGCCTTCTGCTCGCTCTGCACGATGCGCTGCAGCTGCTCGCGCCAGACCTCGGGCTCGCCGCGCGCCAGGCCGTACTCGGCGAGTGCGCGGATGCCGGCGAGCGGCGTGCGCAGGTCGTGGGCGACGTTGCCGGAGAACTCGCGCTGCGCCTGCACGCCCTGGCCGACGCGCGCGAGCAGCGAGTTCACCGCGTCGCGCAGCTTCTCGACGTCGCTCGAGATCGGCGCGACGCCGATCGGATCGAGGTCGCTCGAGTGGCGCCGGTCGAGCTCGCGCTGCAGATCGCCGAGCGGCTGCAGCTCGCGCGCGATCAGCCGCCAGAGGTACACGCCGAGCACCAGCAGCAGGGCGAGCTGCGGCAGCAGTGACCGCTCGAGCAGGCCGCGCAGCAGCTGGCTCCGCGTGCGCGTCGTCTGCGCCATCACGACCGTGAAAGGCTCCTTCGTCTCGACGCGCAGGACGACGATGCGCACCGGCACGTCGGCAAGATAGCCGTCGGCGAACGCGGTGCGGTCGAGCACGAGCGTATTGGAGCCGACGATGTCGGCATTGCTCGCCCGCATGCGTCCGGTTGCATCGTGGATGGCGAAGTACTCCTTCTCTTCGGTGTCGAAGAGGACGCTGCTGATCTCGCGCGGCGAGAGGTTGAGCGTCAGCGTTCCGTCGCGGCCGGCGACGTTGCCGGCGATCGCGTAGGCATCGTCGAGCAACGCGCGATCGAAAGCCCGGCCGGCGAGCACCCACGACAGCGAGAACGCCGCGCCGCTGCCGATCGACCAGGTGATGGCGAGCGCGACCAGGACGCGCCAGAGCAGGCGCGAGCGCAGGGTGCGCCGCGTCGCCACGGGCGCGGCGATCTCAGGCATCGGGCGAGCGATCGGGCTCGATGAGATAGCCGAGGCCGCGCAGCGTGCGGATCGTCGAGCCGCTGCCGACGAGCTTCTTGCGCAGGCGCGAGATGAAGGCCTCGAGCGCGTTGTCGCCGAGGTGATCGTCGAAGCCCGACAACTTGTCGGAGAGCGTCTTCTTGCTGACGACGCGGCCCGGCGGCGTCATCAGCTCGACCAGCACGTCGTGCTCGCGCGCCGGCAGCTCGAGCTCGATCTCCGCGCTGCCGCTGCGGATGAAGAAGCGCCCTGCCGCGCGCTGCAGGCGCAGTCGTCCGACCTCGGCGACGTCGTCGGCGCCGTGGACGCGCCGCGCCAGCGCGCGCAGGCGCGCCGCGAGCTCGCCGAGCTCGAACGGCTTGCCGAGGTAGTCGTCGGCGCCGGCATCGAGGCCGGCGATGCGCTCGTCGGTGCGGTTGCGCGCGGTCAGCACGAGCACGGCCGAGCGATCGCCGCGGGCGCGGGCCGCACGCAACGCGACCAGGCCGCTGCCATCGGGCAGGTTGAGGTCGAGGACGACTGCATCGAAGCTCTGCACGCTCCAGACGTGGCTCGCCTCCTGCAGCGTCCACGCGCTGTCGACGCGGTTGCCGGCGTCTTCGAGGCTGTCGCGGATCACGGCGTGCAGCACCGTGTCGTCTTCGACGAGAAGGATTCGCATCGGTGCGATGGCCGCGGGTCAGGATGCCGTCAGGTGATGCATGGGATAACTTCGGTCGAGCATACGACAGCACCGGCGCGACTCCGCCGGCCGCGATCGATGCGCGACCTCCACTGCCTGCGCACCCATGAACCCAGAGCTCTTCGACGACATCGTCCGCATCCTGCACGACAAGTTCCAGGTCGACACCGCGACCCTGCGACCCGACACCACGCTCGAGAGCCTCGGCCTCGATTCGCTCACGCTGATGGAATTCGTGTTCGAGGTCGAGGACCAGTACTCGGTCCGCGTGCCCGAAGACAAGCTCGACCCGCGCCAGAGCGGCATCACGCTCGCGCACCTGGTGCAACTCCTCGACGACGAGCGGCGCAAGGCGCCGTCGACGTCGCAAGCCCAGACCGCGTGAGCGCCAGGACGACCGCACCCTCGGCGACGGCGCCGCGGTGGACGGTGCTGTGCGACTTCGACGGCACGATCTCGCCGACCGACGTCACCGACTCGCTTCTCGCCCGCTTCGCCCGCGACGGCTGGCAGGAGCTCGAGCGCAAGTGGGTGGCCGGCCTGATCGGCGCGCGTGCCTGCATGGCCGGCCAGATCGCGCTGCTCGACTGCAGCCGCGAGGAGCTCGACGCGCACCTCGCGCAGATCGCCATCGATCCCGACTTCGACGCGTTCGTCGCCGCGGTGCGCGCGTCGGGCTCGTCGCTCGCGATCGTCAGCGACGGCCTCGACGGCGCGATCCTGTCGATCCTCGGCCGCGCCTCGATGCAGGACGTGCCGGTGTTCGCGAGCCGGCTGATGCAAACCGGCCCGCGCAGCTGGAAGCTCGAATTCCCGCACGCACGAGAAGACTGCGTGAGCGGCGGCGCGACCTGCAAGTGCGCGCGCGCGAATGCCGGGCGCGATCGGCCGGTGCTGATGGTCGGCGACGGCGCGTCCGACTTCTGCGTCGCGGCCGCCTCCGACGTCACGCTCGCGCGCGGCCGGCTGCTCGCGCATTGCGCCGATGAAGGCATCGCCCATCGGCCAGCCGCGAACTTCGCCGAAGCGCTCTCTGCATGGCACGAGCTGACGCGCAAACGACCTGTTCCCGTCTCCCAGATTCCCGAGAAAGAAGCCATCCGATGACCGAGTCCGAACTCCTGGCCGACGAGGCGCGCTATTGCTCGTTCGGCGATACCGTGCACTACGTCGAGCCGCCGAAGATCTTCGAGCGCTGCGAAGGCAGCTATCTGTTCGACCGCCGCGGCGTGCCGTATCTCGACCTGCAGATGTGGTACTCGGCCGTGAACTTCGGCTATGCCAACAAGCGCCTCAACGACGTGATGAAGCGCCAGCTCGACACGCTGCCGCAGGTTGCGAGTCAGTACCTGCATCCGACCAAGATCGAGCTCTCCAAAGCGATCGCCGAAGACGCGCAGCGCAAATGGAATCGCGCCGGCCGCGTCCACTTCAACGTCGGCGGATCGCAGTCGATCGAGGATTCGCTCAAGCTCGTGCGCAACGCCAGCGCGGGCAAGAGCCTGATGTTCGCGTTCGAGGGCGGCTACCACGGGCGCACCCTCGGCGCGTCGGCGATCACCTCGAGCTATCGCTACCGGCGCCGCTTCGGCCACTTCGGCGATCGCGCACAGTTCGTGCCCTTCCCGTACCACTTCCGCGGCGGCAAGGGAATGACGAAGGAGGAGTACGGCGAGCACTGCGTGAAGCAGTTCGAGCGCCTGTTCGAGACCGAATACAACGGCGTCTGGGACGCGAAGGCCGGACAGTGCGAGTACGCGGCGTTCTACGTCGAGTCGGTGCAGGGCACGGGCGGCTACGTGATCCCGCCGCCGAACTTCTTCCAGGGCCTGAAGCGCGTGCTCGACAAGCACGGCGTGCTGCTCGTCGTCGACGAGATCCAGATGGGCTTCTACCGCACCGGCAAGCTCTGGGGCATCGAGCACTTCGGCGTCACGCCCGACATCCTCGTCTTCGGCAAGGCCCTCACCAACGGCCTCAATCCGCTCGCGGGCCTCTGGGCGCGCGAGGAGCTGATCTCGCCGAAAGTCTTTCCGCCCGGCTCGACGCACTCGACCTTCGCGTCGAACCCGCTCGGCACGGCGATCGGGCTCGAGACCATGAAGATGCTCGCCGAGACCGACTACGAGTCGATGGTGATGCGCTCGGGTGCGCACTTCCTCGAGGGTCTGAAGGCGCTGCAGAAGCGCCACCCGGAGATCGGCGACGTCGACGGCCTCGGCCTCGCGCTGCGCGCCGAGATCTGCGAGGCCGACGGCTTCACGCCCAGCAAGCGGCTGGTCGACCGCATGGTCGACATCGGCCTCGCCGGCGAGCTGCGCAACGGCAACGAGAAGTGCGGCCTCGTCCTCGACATCGGCGGCTACTACAAGAACGTCATCACCTTCGCGCCGTCGCTGCACATCACCAGCGAGGAGATCGATCTCGGCATCAAGCTGCTCGACCAGGTGCTGACGCAGGCCAAGCGCGAGGTCGGCACGTCGTCGTGAGCGGCGCGGCGGTCAAGTCGCTCGACTTCCTGTGGCCCGCGGGCCGCTCCGGCGTCCTCCTGATCCACGGGCTCACGGGCACGCCGACCGAGATGCGCTTCGTCGCGCGCGGCCTGCACGAGGCGGGCTTCACGGTGCGCGCCGTGCAGCTGGCCGGCCACTGCGGTGGCGCCGACGATCTCGTCGCGACGGGCTGGCGCGACTGGTCGCGCAGCGTCGACGTCGCGGCGACCGAGTTGCGCGCGCAGGTCGATCACCTCTTCGTCGCCGGCCTGTCGATGGGCGCGCTGCTGGCGCTGAAGCTCGCGATCGACCGGCCCGACGAGGTCGACGGCGTCGGCCTCTACGGCACGACCTTTCGCTACGACGGCTGGGCAATCCCGAAGATCGCCAGGCTCTCGTTCCTGCTGCCGCTCGCGTGCCGGATGGGCTTCGGCCGCGAGCGCGTCTCCATGGAGACGTTTCCGTTCGGCATCAAGAACGAGCGCATCCGCCAATGGATCGTCGGCAGCATGCTCGAGGGCGACAGCCGCGCCGCGGGCCTTCCCGGCAATCCCTGGCCGTCGCTGGCCGAGTTCGTCCAGCTCTCGCGCCACGTGCGTCGCCGGCTCGCGTCGGTGCGCGCGCCCTGCCTCGTCGTCCACTCGACCGACGACGACATCGCCGGCCTCGGCAACGTCGCGACGATCGAAGCGAAGGTGAGCGCGCCGATCGAGAAGGTGCTGCTCGACGACAGCTATCACATGGTCACGGTCGACCAGCAGCGCGACGTGCTGATCGCGCGCTCGGTGCGCTTCTTCGAGCGCCTGGCCGTAGGACAGGTCGCCGTTCGGGAAGAAGCGCACCCGGAAATAAGTCACACCTAAGTGTCGTTTGTCAGAGTTGGAGCGCGCACGCGGAGCGTGCGATCACCGCCCCGTCCCACCCTGACACGACTGAGATGAACATTCCAAGACTGTTCGATCGAGCGAAGCGACTGACTGGCAGCGACGGGCTGACGGCGAGAACCCTGGGCGTGAGCCCGAAGCGCGTCAGCGAGTGGCGCAACGGGCATCGGCCGTGTCCTGCCGAGGTCCAGGACAAGCTCTGCGTGATCTCGCGGCTGAGCGACACCGAGATTGCGCGGCACGTCATCCAGCGCGCCGGCATGACCAGACGGCCGGTCGTCGCGACCGCCCGCCAGACACAGGAGTTTGCGTAAGCTACACCCCTTTGTCTTCGCGAGTGCCCCTGGCTGGTCATGAGAGTGCTGCTTGTCGAAGACGATCCGATGTTGGGCCAGGCAGTCGTCCAGGCCCTGCGTGACGCCTCCTACGCAGTCGACTGGCTGCACGACGGTCAAAGCGCTTGCGCGGCGCTGGCCCACCACGGGTTCGCGGTCATCCTGCTCGATCTCGGCCTGCCGCTGCGCGACGGCCTCGACGTCCTGCGCGACCTGAGGGCGCGCGACGATTCGACGCCGGTGCTCGTGATCACCGCCCGCGACGCCGTCGAGCAGCGCATCGAGGGCCTGGATCGCGGCGCCGACGACTACCTGGTCAAGCCCTTCGCCGTGGGCGAGCTGCTCGCGCGGATGCGTGCGCTCGGCAGGCGCCGCGTCGGCGCGGTGGCGCCGGTGCTCGGCAACGGCGTGCTCGCCCTCGACCCGGTGTCCAAGTCGGTGATGCTGTCGGGCACGCGGCACGCGCTGTCCAACCGCGAGTTCGCGCTGTTGCGCGAGCTGCTGGTGCGTCCGGGCGCGGTGCTGTCGCGCGCCGATCTGGAAGACCGGATCTACGGCTGGGGCGAAGAGGTCGAGAGCAACGTCATCGAGTTCATCATCCACTCGCTGCGCAAGAAGCTCGGGCCCGAAAGCATCCGCAACGTGCGCGGCCTCGGCTGGATGGTCGAGCGGGCGGCGCAGGCGGCGCAAGACACGCGATGAACACGTCGCTGCGCCGGCGACTGTTCGCCTGGCTGGGCGCTTGGATCCTGGTCGTCGGCGTGCTCGCCGCAGCCTTGGCGTTCGCGATCGAATACGGCGCGGCGAACAAGCTGCAGGACACGCAGCTCAAGCAGATCGCCGCGGTCCTCGCGCTCAATCCGCTGCCGGCGACGGCGCTGCCGTTCGCGTCGAGGAATCCGGAGGACAGCGAGCGCCACCTCGTGATCAAGCGGCTCGGAACGACCGCACCGGACGTCGACGCCGGGACCGGGCTGGCCTTGGCCGAGCCGCTCCATCCGGGCCTGCAGACGATCCAGCAGGGCGAGGTCCAGTGGCGCGCCATCGTCAGCCAGGACGCGGTCGGGCAGCGCTTCGCCGTCGCGCAGCACATGGCGCAGCGCGACGACCGCGCCCTCGGCGTCGCGGCGATGACCTTGCTGCCGCTGGCCCTCTCGATCCCGATCCTGCTGTTGATCGTCAACGGCGTGCTGGCCCGCGCCTTCGCGCCGCTCGGCGCGATGACGGCCGAGGTCGACCGGCTCGACGGCAGCGAGATCGCGGCCCTCGACGAGCGCACCGTTCCGCTCGAAGCGCTGCCGCTCGTCCAGGCGATCAACCGGATGATGCAGCGCCTCGCGCGCGTCCTCGAGCAGCAGCGCCGGCTGGTCTCGGACGCCGCCCACGAACTGCGCACGCCGGTCGCCGCATTGATCGTCCAGGCCGACAACGTGCAGCACGTGAGCCTGTCGCCCGAAGCGACGACGCGGATGGCCACCTTGCGGCAAGGGCTGTCGCGCATGTCGGCGCTCATCGACCAGCTGCTCGACTTCGCGCGCGTCCAGGGCGCGGCGCCGGCGATGGCGCAGCGGCTCGATCTCAACCAGCTCGTGCGCTCGGCGATCGAAGACGTCCTGCCGATGGCGCAGGCCAAGAACGTCGACCTCGGCTGCCCGCGCATCGACGAGGCCGCGATCCACGGCGATCCGCTGCATGTGCAGGCGCTGGTGCGCAACGCGGTCGACAACGCTGTGCGCTACACGCCGACGGGAGGATCGGTCGACGTCAGCGTTCTCGCCGAGGCCGACGAGGTGTGCCTGGTCGTCGAGGACACGGGGCCGGGCATCGCTCGCGAGGATCTCAAGCGGGTCTTCGAGCCTTTCGTCCGCGTCCTCGGCAGCAACGAATCGGGCAGCGGACTCGGCCTGGCGATCGCCCGGACGGCGGCGCAGGCGCTCGGCGGCCGGATCGAGCTGGGCGAACGCAGCGATCGGCACTCGGGCCTTCGTTTCACGTACCGACAGATGCGCGCATGAGACGCCTGCCGCCGTCGCGTTCGTCGGACTGACGCGCGAGAGAGGCGCGCTCCGCGCCCTCGACGACGACGCTTCCGGCCGCTCTGGCCGGACTGCTTCCGGCAGTGTGGCGCCACCCCGCGCTTTGGGGGTCGATCCTTCTTGCCGGGGCGGTCGATCCTCGGCGCATCGCGCGAAAGTGATTGACGCGATTCAGATTTCCCCGACAACGACGGCATTGGGTTGGCCGCCAAATCGTGAAGTAATTGTGGTGCCGGCTGTCCGAATCGAACGGACGACCTTCCGCTTACAAGGCGGGTGCTCTACCAACTGAGCTAAGCCGGCGTGGGACGCGGCGCCGGACTGCGGCGCCGGAGGCGCGAAAGTATAGGCGCGGGCCTCGCGCCGACGCTCTACTTGACCCGCTTCAGCGATGGTCGCTTCGGGCCCGCGGGTTCGGGTGGAGAGGGCGGCTCGCTGTCGTCGACAGTCGTTCGAGCAGGCGCAGGCGACGGCGACGGCGTGCTGAGCGTGAGCGCCGTCGACTTGCGCCCAGACGCGCCGACGTTGCCCGCGAGATGCGGACCGCGCGGCGCCGCCGGAGCGGCCGGCTCCGGCTTGCCCGGGTCGCCGCCGTCCGCTGCGGCGGCTTCGCTCGGCATCGGAAACGCCATGCCCTGCCCGTTCTCGCGCGCGTAGATCGCGATCACGTGATCGATCGGCACGGCGATCTCGCGCGAGGTGCCGCCGAAGCGCGCCTTGAACTCGATCAGCTCGTTGCCGAGCTTGAGCGAGCTCGTCGCCTCGAAGCCGACGTTGAGCACGATCTCGTTGTTCTTCACGTACTCCTTGGGCACCTCAACGTGGTCGTCGACAAAGACCGCGATGTACGGCGTGAAGCCGTTGTCGGTGCACCAGTCGTGGAGCGCGCGGATCAGGTACGGCCGCGTCGACGTGCCGGCCGTGGCGGGAGCGATCGGCGACGTCATGCGGTCTTTCCTTGCTGCGGCGCGCTGGCTACTTGCGCATGACCTTTTCGGACGGCGTCAGCGCCTCGATGTAGGCCGGACGCGAAAAGATGCGCTCGGCGTATTTCAGCAGAGGCACGGCGTTCTTCGACATGTCGATGCCGTAGTAGTCGAGGCGCCAGAGCAATGGCGCGATCGCGACGTCGAGCATCGAGAAGTCGTCGCCGAGCATGTACTTGTTCTTGAGGAAGATCGGCGCGAGCTGGGTCAGGCGGTCGCGGATCTGCGAGCGCGCCTTCTCGAGCTGCTTGTCGGTGCCCTTGACGCCGCGGCCCTCGAGCACGTTGACGTGCGCGAAGAGCTCCTTCTCGAAATTGAAGAGGAAGAGCCGCACGCGAGCGCGCGCCACCGGATCGCCCGGCATCAGCTGCGGATGCGGAAAGCGCTCGTCGATGTACTCGTTGATGATGTGCGACTCGTACAGGATGAGATCGCGCTCGACCAGTATCGGCACCTCGTTGTACGGGTTCATCAGCGCGATGTCTTCGGGCTTGGCGAACAGGTCGACATCGCGAATCTCGAAGTCCATGCCCTTCTCGAACAAGACGAAGCGGCAACGGTGCGAGTAAGGGTCGGTGGTTCCGGAGTAAAGCACCATCATGGTGGTGGCTCCTTTCGAGGGCGAGTGCGGGGAAAACAAAAGCGCAGTGGGTGGCCGGTGTGGCACCCCCACTGCGCGCGGTGCCCGCTCAGTGTCAGGCGGCGGGCGGGTCGATGTCTACTTCACATCTTTCCAGTAGACGGCGTTAAGCCGCCACGTGAACACCGTGAGCAGGCCCAGGAACATGAGCACCCAAACGCCGATCTGGACCCGCCTGGCCTGGGCCGGCTCGCCGATCCATTGCAGGTAGGCGACCAGGTCACCGACCGCCTCGTCGTAGGCATGCTCGTCGAGCTTGCCGGGGCTGAGCTGCTCGAAGCCCTCGAAGCGCTGCGTGACCTTGGACGGGTCGTGGTGGTCTTTTTCGGCAACGTACTTCGCGGTGCGCTGGCCTTGCAACTCCCACAGCACATTGGGCATGGCCACATTGGGATAGGCCAGGTTGTTCCAGCCGGTCGGCTTGGTGTCGTCGCGGTAGTAGGTGCGCAGATAGGTGTACAGGTAGTCGGCACCGCTGCCACCGGCGCCGGCGCGCG
>JAYTHL010000232.1:0-5241 GCA_043732605.1 Rhizobacter sp.
TGGCGGAACTCGACCGAAAGATCGTGGCCCGCCATCCGCTCGACGCAGTGCTCGACCTGCACGCGGCCCGCGGCGCCGGCCGTCACCCACGGCGGAAACTGGAAGTGGACGAGGCCGAGCCGGCCGGCCGCACGCAACGGCAGCAGCGCCTCGCGAAAGCGCTGCCAGAGCTCGCGCTGGATCTCGGGCGGCACGTCGCCGTAGAAGAGCGACGGCGCGGCGACGCCGCCGAGCGCATCGCGCAGATCGCCGTGCAGCACCTTCGGCTCGGTCTGGTGGCCCGTGAAGAGGCGGAACGCCTTCACGTTCATGACGAAGCCTTCGGGCGTGCGCTCGGCCCAGGCCTGCGCCGTCTGCGGCGTCGGCATCGCGTAGTAGGTCGAATCGACTTCGACGATCCGGAACTGCGACGCGTAGTAGCGCAGCCGCCCCTCGGCCGTCGACGCGCCCTTGGGATAGAAGCGGCCGCAGGCGATCAGCGTCTTGTCGGTCCACGATGCGGTGCCGACGCGGATGCGGGCGACGGCGGCGTCCGCCTGTTCGCGCGAGATCGTCTCGTCGGTCTGCATCGAGCGCCGACCTCGCGCTAGGCGACGGCCTTGAAGTGCTTGCTGAGCTTGATGCCCTGACCCTGGTACGACGATTTCACGCCCTGACCGTAGAGGATCGCGGGCGTCGCCGTGAGCCGCTCGTAGGCCAGCCGCCCGACGAGCTGGCCGTGCTCGAGCACGAACGGCACTTCGTACGAGCGCACCTCGAGCACCGCGCGCGAGCCTTCGCCGCCGGCGGCATCGTGGCCGAAGCCGGGATCGAAGAAGCCGGCGTAGTGGACGCGGAACTCGCCGACCAGCGTGTCGTAGGCGATCATCTCCGCGGCGAAGCCGGGCGGCACGCGTACCGCTTCCTGCGAGGCGAGGATGTAGAACTCGGCCGGATCGAGGATCAGCCCGCCGCGCCGTGGCGCGTGCACCGGCTCCCAGTAGTCGGCGACCTCGTAGTGGCCGATGCGGTCGATGTCGACCAGCCCGGCGTGGCTGCGTGCCTTGTAGCCGATGACGCCGCCCGACTGGCGCCCGACGAGGTCGACGCGCACCGGCACGCCGTTGACGATCTCTACCGAGGCGCCGCCGGCCGGCTGGTCGTCGGGCAGCTGCACGAGCCCGTGCTCCTGCTGCAGCCGCTTCATGAAGCCGTCGCTCGCGATCGGCTTGCCGCGGCGCAGGCGCAGCTGGCTGAGGCGCGAGCCCTTCCTCACCAGGACACTGAAGGTGCGCGGCGAGACCTCGGCGTAGAGCATGCCGCTGTACTGCTCCTTGACCTGGTCGAAGGCCGTGCCCTGGTCGGTGATGAGGCGGGTGAAGATGTCGAGCCGCCCGGTCGAGCTCTTCGGGTTGCCCATCGCCGACGTGCGGTGGCGCAGGTCGAGACCTTCGAGCAGCGGGATGATGTAGACGCAGCCCTTCTCGAGGACGCCGCCCGCAGTGATGTCCATCTCGTGCATCGCGAACTCGTCGAGCTTGGCCTTCACCGTGCCCTTGCCGGGCAGGAAGCTGGCGCGCACGCGGTAGGCGATCGGGCCGAGGCGCAGGTCGAGGCTGGCGGGCTGGAACTGGTCGTCGGCGATCGGCTCGAGGGCGAAGATCTCCTTGCGGAGAACGAGCGCCTTCAGCTCCTGGCTCGGCAGGATGCCGGTCGAGTAGGCATCGGGCTGGGAGGCATCGCCGGTCAGATCGAAGCCGGCGCTGCTGTCGGAAGTCGTGGGCATGGTGCGGCGCGAGGCGATTCTTCAGTCTAAGCGAGCGCCATCGCGCCACGCCGCTTCGAGCGGTCGCCGCGCAGCAGGAAGAGTGCGATGCTCAGGTTGACCAGGTTCCAGGCGATGCCGTTGAGGAACGCGGCGTGGTACGAGCCGGTGAGGTCGAAGACCTTGCCCGACATCCAGCCGCCGAGCGCCATGCCGAAGAGCGTGAACATCAGCACCGTGCCGACGCGCCCGCCGGCTTCGCCGGCGGGGAGGTGCTCGCGCACGATGATCGCGTACGACGGCACGATGCCGCCCTGGAACAGGCCGAACAGCGCCGAGACGACGTAGAGCGACGCGAGCGAGTCGAAGGGCAGGAAGAGGACCAGCGCGGCACCCTGCATCAGAGAGCCGAGGAGCAGCGTGCGCAGGCCGCCGATGCGGTCGCAGATGAAGCCCGAGGCGAGCCGGCTGACCACCCCCGCGGCGAGCATCAGCGAGAGCATCTGCGCACCGCGCGCCGCGCCGTAGCCGAGGTCGCCGCAGTAGGCGACGATGTGCACCTGCGGCATCGCCATCGCGACGCAGCACGCGACGCCGGCGATGCAGAGCAGCGTCTGCGCGGCCGTCGTCGACAGGCCGAACGGCCGCGTCGACGGCCGCGGCGCGCCGCTGCGTACCTCGGCCGCCTCGGCCGCGAGCGCAGGCGGCCGGCCGCGCATGAAGAGCGCCAGCGTCGCCATCACGACCGCCGAGAACACGCCGAGGCCGATGTATGTCTGGCGCCAGCCGACGCTCTCGACGAAGTGCTGGACGATCGGCGGCCAGATCGCGCCGGCGACGTAGTTACCGCTCGCGCAGATCGCCACCGCGATGCCGCGCCGGCGCTGGAACCAGAGCGAGGTGTCGGCGACGAGCGGCGCGAAGCTCGCCGAGCTGCCGACGAGGCCGAGCAGCACGCCGTGGACAAGCGCGAAGCTCCAGATGCTCTGCGACAACCCCGCGGCGACGAAGCCGATGCCAAGCCCGGCCGCGCCGATGAAGAGCGGCAGGACGATGCCGCGCCGGTCGGCCAGGCGCCCCATGAAGACACCGCCGATGCCGAAGCCGACCATGAGCAATGTGTACGGCAGAGAAGCGTCGGCGCGGGCGACGCCGAACTCGGCCTGCACGCTCGGCAGCACGACCGCGACGACGTACATCGCGCTGCTGCCGACGGTCATGAGCGCCAGCGCGACGCCGAGGCGGCCCCAGGCGCAGCGCGAATCGACGGCACGGGCAGCGGAAAGCACCCGGCATTGTGCGCAATGCCGATCGCGCGTCCGACGGGGAATAAACCGGCTGGCGCTCCGGTACCGCAGAGGGCCTGTCTGGCTCACGGAGGTCTTCAATGTCCATCGCGTCGTTCGTCCGGCGGCTCGTCCGCCTCACTGCATTGCTGGCATGCGGCCCGGTCGTGCTGGCCGCGGCCGGCGCGGCCGTCGCCGGTCCCAAGGCCTACGTCGGCAACTTCAAGGACTCGACCGTCAGCGTCATCGACACGGCCACCGGCGCGGTGGTCGCGACCGTACCGGTCGCCGTCGGGCCGCACGGCATGGCGGTGAGCGCGGACGGCAAGACCGTCTACGTCACCGGCGACGGCTCGAGCAGCATGAGCGTCATCGACACCGCGACCGACACGGTGACCCGGACCGTCGAGGTCGGGCCGACCCCGCACGGCGTCGCGTTGCTGCCCGACGGCAGGACGATCCTGGTCGGCGTCTACGGCGCCGACCGCGTCGCCTTCGTCGACACCGCGAGCCGCGCCGTCGTCGCCAGCGTCGCCGTGCCGAAGCCGCACACGATCGCCGTCCGGTCCGACGGCAAGGTCGCCTACGTCGCGTCGCAGGAGCCGGGGCAGTTCGCGCTCGTCGTCGTCGATCTGGCGACGCGCGCGGTCGTGCGCCGCATCGCGCTCGACAAGCCGCCGCGCGATCCGGAGTTCAGCCACGACGGCAAATATCTCTATGTCACGACGGCCGGAGCCAACGTCCTGCGCGTGATCGACGCGGCAACGGACACGGTGATCGCCGAGATCGCGACCGGCCCGTCGCCGCACATCGGCAAGTGGTTCGCGGGCGCGGCGGTCGGCACCATCGTCGTCCAGGGCCCGGGTGAGCTGCTCACCTTCGATCCCACGAGCCAGGCGCCGCTGCGCGCCTTCGCGGTCGGCAAGCAGCCGCACTGGATGGCCTCGGACGGCAAGACCGTCTGGGTCACCAACGAAGGCTCGAACGACGTCAGTGCCGTCGATCTCGCGAGCGGGAAGACGACGACGATTGCCGTCGGCAACGCGCCGCGCAAGATCGTCGTCCAGCCGGCGGCGACGAAGAGCGCCGCGGCCGGGCCGACGGTCTCGATCACCAACTTCTCCTTCGCGCCATCACCGGTCAAGGTCGAACGAGGCAGCGCCGTGACCTGGAGCAACGACGACGGCGCGCCGCATGCGCTCGCGTTCGGCGATGGCACGACGCCGAGCGACCTGCTGCTGCCGGGACAGCGCTTCACGCGCCACTACGCGTCGGCGGGGACCTTCGACTATGTGTGCTCGGTGCACCCGTACATGCGCGGCACGGTGACGGTCACGCCGTAGCAGGGCCGGCGCTCAAGCGCCGATCTCGCTCGCGGCTTCGTCGAGCAGCTTTTCGAGCTGGTCGGGCTCGACCGGCTTGAGCAGGTGATGGCGATAGCCGGCCGCGAGGCTCTTCTGCCGGTCCGAGGCCATGCCGAAGCCACTCATCGCGATCGCGTAGGCCGGTGCACGGTCGCCCAAGCTCGTGAGCAGCTCCCAGCCGTTGCCGTCCGGCAGGCCGATGTCGGAGATAAGGACGTCGAACTCGCCCGAGCCGGCGTCGTCGAGCGCATCGCTCATGGTCGCCGCCGCCTGCACGCTGTGGCCGAGCTGCTCGAGCAGCAGGCCGAGCAGGAAGCGGGTGTCGTCGTGGTTCTCGACGATGAAGATGCGAAGCTTCGCGCTCGAGCCGGGAGACGGAGCCGGTTGGGAAGTCATGAGGAGTGGGCGCGACCGATGGGCAGGGTGATGGTGAAGGTGGCGCCTTGATTGCGACCACCACTGGTGGCAACGAGCGTGCCGTGATGCGCGTCCACGGTCGCCTTGGCGATCGCCAGGCCCAGGCCCAGGCCGCCGAATTCACTCGTCACCCACTGCCCTTCCTGGGCGAACGCATCGAAGATCAGGGCCAGCGCCTCGGCCGAGATGCCCATGCCGTTGTCTGCGACGACGAGGACGAAGGTGTCCTCGTCGTTGCTGGTCGCGACCTGGATCTCGCCTTCGCTGGGCGTGAACTTGGAGGCGTTCTTCAGCACGTTCCAGACGACCTGCTGCAACCGGGATGCATCACCGGGAACGACGTGAGCACGCGCGCTCAGCGACAGGCCCAGGCGCTGGCGCTTGGCCGAGAAGTCGGTTTCGCAGACGCCCGCCGCGGCGCGGACGACCT